>MNWT01000016.1 GCA_001872735.1 Verrucomicrobia bacterium CG1_02_43_26
CGTTTTCACTCGGGTTTTCCCGACTCTGTTTCCCACAGGCGTTGCACTTGTACTTCTGTTTCCCATTCGGTGCCTTTCCGTTTTTTACAACATCTTCACTCCCGCAATGATAGCATTTGATCGTTTCTTGAACCACTCCTTCATTACATCTCTTTACTTACCTTTTTTAAACTCTTTTTTGCCTCGTCATTCGAGTCGTAATCATTACCAATTAACAAAATTGAATTAAAATTTAATAATACCTTGTATTTTGCAATAAAAAAGTAAACTTGTCAATGTTTTAAATTAAGATTAATTACAGGCAAAAATACCCTCAGAAGCTGTCCTGTTAAAGAAGAGCTTGCGAGAAATGAGGATAGGAATTTAATAGGGATGCATGAATTATCCGAGTGATCTAAAAGAAAGGGAGTGCGAAAGAGTATTTTAAGAGACCCGACCCCAGGGGCAACCAAGGCAAGCATGATAAAAGGCAAATCGTAAACGCGATATTGTATATTGTGAAGACGGGAGCGCAATGGAGGATGCTACCGAAAGATTTTCCGAATTAGAAAACGGTGCATGAGCACTATAGGAGGTGGAGCAAGCGAGGGGTGTGCGAAGAAGCGTTAGCTTTCTTGGCAAAGCAAGCACGCAAGAAAGCCGGACGGGAAGAGGATCCCAGTTATGGAATTATCGACTCACAAAGCATAAAAAGTGTGTATCGAGGGAATATCCGTGGTTATGACAGGGGTAAAAAAAATAAAAGGGCACAAACGGCATATCATAACAGACACGCAGGGGAACTTGTTAACGGTAAAAGTACACGAAGCGAACAAACATGATACCGCAGCTGAGGTTCTAGTAACGGCGCAAGCAATCCAGCAATGGCCTTCACTCCAATGATTTTGCGGTGATCAGGGCTACCAGGGTACCACAAAAGTGTACACTCAATCTATACTGAAGAGACCCTTTGACGTATCCAGAAAAATCAAAGACCACTTATGTTGTACATGCAAAACGTTAGGTCGTAGAAAGAACTTTTGCATGGCTGGGCAACTTTAGACGGCTCAGTAAGGACTACGAGCATAACACTTCTTATTCAAAGAACATCATTCGTATCGCTATATTCAGGATCCTTATCGCACGCCTTGTTTAACAGGACAGCTTCTGAATTTATTACGTTATTATACTGCTCGAATTTTCACTAAAATAAAAATAAATGAACTTTTTTCAAAAATCATCCCAATCATCCCAATTATCCCAATTATCGCCCGGAAAATCCCTTGACACTTCTGTATAATAGAAGGGTACCCTTTCGCAAATACACCCACTTCACACTACCTAAACATAAAACCGTTACTTCGTATTCTCGCAAAACCAACCCCACCCTGGCACTTGAGACACGGGCAATCAGCCCCTAAAAGGACCAAAGCCAATCAAATTTCACCATAGTATTGGCCTAAATCAAACCCAACCACCATCAAAACCCAAAACAATCCAACCCCCTTCTCGGGCACCCCCTCTTTCCCTCCATCCGTAATCCTAACCATCATCTGCAATAACTCAATTAATTTTTTAAACAATATTTCAACAACCCCAACCCCGCCGCTCGCTCCGCTCGCGCCAGGAGACTTTATCCCTCACCCCCAAAAACCAACATCCTAAAACTCACTCATTTCCTATGAACCAAAATCAATGCAATCACTCACACGCTTCACCGGGAATATCCCACCCGCCATAGCGTCCCAATCCCCTCTCACGCCGAATCCTGATCGATGCAAGACGGTTGCTAATGCCACGGTCGCGGAGGTTTTAGATCCTCGTCTGAGCATAAAATTGCAAAATATTCCTTCTTGAAACATCAGGCCATGAGGTGCCAGTCTATACACACTCAATTCTCAGCACAGCCCCAAGGTTCCCATAAACACAACAAAGGCAAACGTTACCGATAAACCGCAAGCCATCTCGAAAGGCAACTTTACTGCAACACAATATAAGCAATAGTACCCTGCCGATACACCTCGAACAGAACAGTCCTAATCTCACCTGCTTCATATTGCGCATAAAGCCCTTTCAGATCCTGCAACTCCTGAAGTCGAACATTATTCGCCTTCAAGATAATATCATTAATACGCAAACCGGCATTACTCGCTGGAAGTGCGGGCTGCATGCCCAACACGCGAACACCAGTCTTCTCAACAAGCTTGCTCTCGCGTGCCACAGCCTTCGAAACCTTCTCGATGCTCAGCCCCCACTTAGGGAAAAGCTCCTTAGCCCCCACCCTGCTCTCCAGCCGCTCCGTAACGACTTCCTTCACAAAGCTCTCCGGACCGCGCTGAACCACGAGCTCCAGCCGAGACTCCACAGGATAACGCGCAACCTTGGCCATAATCACAGGAATCTGCTCCGGAAAATACCCATCAACAGGTTCCCCGTTGATACTCGTAATAATGTCCCCAGGCAACAACCCCACATTATACGCCGGAGACCCAGAATCCACATTCGCTATCAAAGCACCTTGATCCGTAATGTTGCCCTCCTCAAGAACATCCTGTAACGGGCTCAGGGTCACCCCAATATAACTGCGCGTCACTTCACCGTTTCGCAAAAGTTCTCCCCAAACAGGAATAATCACGTTCGAAGGAATCGCAAATCCCAAAGTAGTCCCACGCACCACCTGCGTATTAATACCAATAACGTCTCCATTCGGTCTAACCAAAGGGCCCCCACTATTACCCGGGTTAATCGCCGCGTCCGTCTGCAACCACGTGTTATAATCCCCAGACTCATATCCCGTCGGGGTAATATAACCTTCCAGATAACGTTCCGCGTTAGACAAGATACCTTTCGTAAGTGTCCTGTTTAACCCATAAGGCGTACCCACCGCATAAAGTGCATCCCCCAATGTAAGCCCCTTTGAATCGACAATATTGGCAAAACTAAAGGTAACGCCACGCTCGGCAACCACACCAGCATCCAACTGAATAACCGCCAGATCAGTCCAATGATCCCATCCGACAAACCGAGCCGGTACACGATGTTTGTTTGCCAAAGTCACCTCAATACGCTGCGCGTTCGGGTTCACCACATGGGCGTTAGTCAAGATGTAGCCCTCCTGAGATACAATCACCCCAGAGCCCTGGGATCGGTTTATTTGCTCAAAACCATTATTAATATCCCGCTCCCAAACATCGATACGAACCACCGAGTTCAACAGGTTTCGAAAGGCGGGGTCAGCATCTTGCCCTAACAGTCCCAAAATAGGCAGCGAGACGAGGATTGACGTAAGGGTTATACTTCTTAATATCTTATTCACCATGGCAACAAACTGTACTGACTACGATTTTCGCAAAATAGAAGAGCATTGGCAATCTTTCTGGGATAATAAAAAGACGTTTCAAGCAAAAGACTTCGAAAACAAGCCCACATACTACATCCTAGACATGTTTCCCTACCCTTCCGGTTCCGGTCTTCACATCGGCCACCCCGAGGGCTATACCGCAACAGACATCATCGGCAGATATAAAAAGGCGAGTGGCCACAATGTATTACACCCTATGGGCTGGGATGCTTTCGGCCTTCCCGCAGAGCAGCATGCATTATCAACGGGTATCCACCCAGCGATCAACACAGCAGATAACATAAAGAACTTTAAGCAACAGCTCAAGAACCTTGGTTTCGGATTCGATTGGGATCGGGAAATCAACACCACCGACCCAAACTATTACCAATGGACCCAATGGATATTCCTCCAATTATTTAAAAAAGGCCTGGCCTATGTGGATGAAAAGCCTGTTTGGTGGTGCCCGGAGCTCGCTACTGTTCTCGCCAATGAAGAAGTCATAGACGGCCGTTCTGAACGAGGAAACTACCCCGTTGAACGCAGAAATCTTCGCCAATGGGTACTGCGCATCACAGCCTATGCTGAAAGATTACTAGATGACCTAGAAGATTTAGATTGGCCGGAATCCACAAAACGGCAACAAATAGCCTGGATAGGGCGTTCGGAGGGTTCGGAAGTCCATTTCAGCATTGATGGCCAGCCCGAAGAAGAACTTATCGCTTTCACAACTCGTGTCGATACCCTATTTGGAACAACTTATATAGCAGTTGCTCCAGAGCATCCTATTTTAAGTAAGATTGTTACAAAAGAACACGCATCCTCTGTAAACGCGTATGTTGAGCAAGCCAAGAGCAAATCGGATTTAAATAGAACTGATTTAGCCAAGGATAAAAGCGGAGAGTTCACCGGAAGTTACGCAATTAACCCTATTAATAACGCACGGATCCCTATTTGGGTAGCAGACTATGTTTTGATGAGCTACGGTACCGGTGTCGTCATGGGCGTACCGGCACACGATGACCGAGATTATGAGTTTACACAAAAATTCAATTTACCCGTCATTCAAGTACTTGAAGAAGAAGGGCAAACCATTCCCTTCAAGACAACGAAAGGCAAGTTGATCCATTCCGGTCCATTCGACGGATTAAGCATAGAGGAAGGTAAAAAACAGATCACCGAAGCGTTAGTTAAAAACGGACATGGCCGCTTCATGGTGAACTACAAACTGCGTGATTGGCTCTTCTCCCGCCAGCGCTACTGGGGCGAACCTTTCCCCATTATTTGGTTTGATGAAGCAAGTTTCCAACAATTAAGCAAATACAAGGATTCTCCTTTCCAGGAATTCATGCCAAAAGAAAGCGTACAATACACGCAAAATGGCAAAGTGCTTTATGCGATTCCATTACCGCGAATGCAGTTGCCATTACTCCTTCCAGAAGTGGAGTCTTACAAACCATCCGGAACAGGTGAAAGCCCGCTTGCGCATGCGGAATCTTGGTTAAACGTTTGGGTAAACCTCAAGACAGGCGAAATCATTTCCTCTGAGCAACAAAAGCCAGAAGGTGAAGCATGGGTTGCCGCGACTCGTGAAACGAATACAATGCCGCAATGGGCAGGTTCCTGTTGGTACTATTTACGCTACTTAGACCCAAGGAATAATGAAGGGTTGGTTGATAAAAAACTAGAAGATTATTGGAAGATGCCAGATCTCTACGTTGGCGGCGCTGAACATGCGGTGCTTCACCTCTTATACGCACGCTTTTGGCATCAGGTTTTATTCGATCTTGGAATTGTTTCCGATAAAGAACCTTTCAAGCGACTTGTTCACCAAGGCATTATTCTAGGTGAAATGGAATACACGGCCTATTATAACGCCTCTGGAGAGCCTGTTTCTGATCAATTTAGACAGGATAATGATACCGATTCTCGTACCGGAGAATTATTAGAAGCACGCCGTGTATCAGAAGACATGGTTGAGAAAAAAGGCGAACACTTTGTCCTAAAAGGACATCCGGACGTGCGTGTAGATGGCCGCTGCTACAAGATGTCAAAAAGCAGAGGGAACGTTGTTAACCCGGATCAAATTATTGCTGAGTATGGAGCCGATTCCCTTCGCCTATATGAAATGTTCTTAGGACCTTTAGAAGCGATGAAACCCTGGAATACGAAAGGGATTGAAGGCGTTGTGCGTTTCTTACGCAAAACCTGGCGAGTTTATATTGATCAAGAAGGCGCGATCAATAAAACGATTCAAGAGAATATAAAAGAATCGGAAGAAACGGATCAATTGCTACATGCCACGATTAAGAAGGTAACGGATGATATAGAAGCTTTGCGCTTCAATACTGCAATCTCTCAGATGATGGTCTTCACCAACCACTTACAAAAGGCAAAATTCATAGCAAAAGAGACAGCAGAGCAGTATCTTCAATTGATTGCACCCTTTGCTCCCCACTTTGCTGAAGAACTTTGGGAACGCTTAGGTAATAAGCCTAGTATCGTTAATGCGCCTTGGCCAACCTTTGAAGCTGGTAAATTGGAAAGTAACGAAGCTAAAGTTATCATACAAGTAAACGGAAAACTTCGCGGTGAAATACTCGTTACTAAAGGAACGGCACAGGGTGATGTTTTAGCAAAAGTTAAAGCTCTTGAAAAGGTTGCTATTGTATTGGAGGGGAAGACGATTGTGAAAGAAATTTACGTACCGGAAAAAATTGTCAATTTGGTCGTAAAATAGAAATCAAGTCGCTGCCAGAAGATCCACTTTTGTCAAAATCTCGTTTAACGTCGTGGTGCCTGTGAGAACCTTGTCAATGGCATCGGCGTGGATGCTTTGCCACTGTGTTTCCTTCAAGTAATCGTAAATATCATTCAACGAGCTACGTTGATAAATCATTTCAGACAGCACGTCATCTATTTTTAACATTTCAAAGATGCCAGTACGCCCCTGATAGCCTGTATGGGAGCAACTTTCACAACCCACGGCTTTGGGTATTTCAAAACTTTTACCTAACTGCCCAAGCAAAAGCTTTTCGTACTCCCCCGCCGGGACAAATTCGACACATTCGCTGCAAACCACACGCACCAAACGTTGCGAAATGATTAAGCTCAGGGCAGTGTCTATTAAAAACGACTGTGCGCCAAGATCCACCAAACGCATGATCGCACTCGGAGCATCGTTCGTATGGAGCGTACTGAGCACAAGATGCCCGGTAAGCGAGGCCTCAATTGTAATATTTGCCGTTTCCGTATCTCGAATTTCCCCAATCATGATAACATCAGGAGATTGCCGCAAAATAGCCCTTAAACTTCGTTCAAATGTTCTATTAACCTTGGGAACGATACTCACTTGATTAACGCCAGAGATCTTATATTCGACAGGGTCTTCAACAGTAATGATTTTCTTAGAGCGTTTATTCAGTTCTTGTAAAGCAGCATAGAGCGTTGTTGTTTTACCAGAACCGGTAGGCCCCGTTACCAACACAAGCCCCTCCGATCGATCGAGTTCATCTCTCAATAATTTTAAATGATGAGCGGCCATACCGAGAGAAGACAAGTTCAGGCGCTCATGTTGCTCTTTGTCCAAAAGGCGCAAGACAGCAGATTCCCCATGCAAAGCGGGCACAAACGATGCCCTTACGTCTAATTCTCTGCCTTCATATGAAAAAGCAAAACGGCCATCTTGAGGCACTCTTCTTTCAGCTATATTAACATGGGAAAGTAATTTCAGCCGGGATATAACGGGAGTGGCCAAGTGTTTATCCGGTTCTTGATAGATACTCATGATACCATCTTTACGAAACCGAATTTGAAACGTGTGTGCTTGTGGTTCGAAATGAATATCCGAAGCAAATTTACGAATTGCGGCATGAATAACAGACTGCAGATAATGCTCAATCGGGTTTTTGATGTCTCTAAAAAACGCGAGGGGCTCACTCAATTCAGTTACCTGAGAGGCCGTGTTATCTTTTGAAAGCGATTGCAGCTTCTCCTCTATAAATTCATCCGGGTAGGTTTCTGTGACAATTTGGTAGCCCGTAAAATCAGTGAGAGTATCGACCGTATCGGGCTCAAAGTGTTTGGAAACGGCAAGATAAAGTGTTTGATCTTTTAATTCGAGCGGGAAGCAATCAAATCGTCTGAGCAAGACAGGATCGAGTATATCATCTATGCTTTTCATTTATTGATAATATGATTTACGCATAAGTCTACTTGCTCCTTCAATATATCCAGCGTGCTATTATTGAAGAGCACAATATCTGCCCGCTTCATCTTTTCATCAATGGACAAAAATTTACTGAGCCTCAAATTCATTTCTGACACACTCAATCCCCTTTTACTGAGGCGGCTGTGGGTTGATTCTTCATCCGCAATGACACAAATTGTTTTATCAAAATCGGCTTCGTAGCCTTTCTCAAACAGCAAGGGCACTTCCACAATATACTTCTGCTGCGGGCTTTGTTTAGCTAATTCAAGCCAATGCGCGCGCACTTTAGGATGAAGGAGTTGTTCCAGGAACTTCAAATCTTCCTCATTATTAAAAACAATATCGCCTAATTTTTTTCGATCGATATTCATTTCGCTATTCAGTATGGCAGCACTGAAATGGGATTTTACCGCTTTAATTACTTCAGGATCGTGTCTGAGCAGATCATGGACAATGTTGTCACTATCAATTATGACGAAACCATATTTGGCAAACAACTGTGCTGCAGTAGATTTCCCTGAACCGATGTTGCCTGTGATGCCGATCATCATACGGATTGCGGGGTGAGGTTGAGCTGCTCTGTCCATTTTTGCATAACACCGCCAAGCGTACCATTGCTAAAGAAGCAGACTAATTGTTTCGCAGGGCTTCTTTCCAGTTCTCTGAGACTATCATAGAGAGAATCAAAATCCACAAAGGCCCTACAGTTCTTAAGGTTGCTTTCAAGCATTTTTGTACTCAAGCGTTTGCCTTCGGGAATACTTTCTAAACGATGTATAGGAGCAATAAAAGCCGTGTCCGCAGAGGACAAAGCATTTGCCAGCTCTTCCTGGTGAATGTTTATAGCGGCGGTATTACTACGAGGTTCGAAGCAGGCAGTTATACGGTGATCCGGATATTTTTGACGAAGGGAAGCAAGTACCTCCTTAATTGCGGTTGGATGGTGCCCGAAGTCTTCTATCAATACCAGACTAGCATCTTGATGCAGTACTTCCTGACGACGCTTCACCCCTTTGAAATTCTTTACGGAATCGATGGGGAAACGAGTCGGGTCATTGGGATAAATAGACAAAGCGGAAGCCAATGCAGCCATTGCCAAGTTTCTGGCATTGTATGCACCCGACAAATTCCAATCTACGACCGCCCAGGGTTTGCCTTGCCAGATGAAACGGAATGAGGAACCTGTGGCATGTTCGATAAAATCAGAGATCTTCAAATCATGATCTCCAAAACCAACCGTGAACGTGTTACAGTAAGTTGTTTGAGTAACCTCGAGCACATTCGCATCATCTCCATTCAAGAGAATGTAACCATTTCTGGGGATAAGACGCACCAGGTGAGTGAAAGAACGCTTGATATCTATTAGGTCACGAAAAATATCCGCATGATCAAATTCAATATTATTGATAACCAGTATCTTTGGATTGTAGTGGATGAACTTGCTTCTTTTATCGAAAAACGCCGTGTCGTACTCGTCTCCCTCGATAACAAATGGGGCAGCTGCACTACCCATTGCCGATCCCAGAGGGAAATCCTTGGGGATGCCACCGATCATGTAGCCTGCGTCTACGCCTTGGCTGTTAAGCAGAAATGCCGCAAGAGCGGTTGTTGTTGTTTTGCCATGGGTACCAGTCACGACTATGTTGTGGCGTTGAGACAAGATTTGCTCTGAAAGCAGTTCGGCCATCGAGATAAAACGAAACTTCCGTGATTCCAAGATATACTCTATTTCAGGGTTACCACGAGACAGGGCATTACCGATTACGATCAAGTCTGGGGAAATTTTATCCAAACGATCGGCATCATACCCTTCATGGATTTGGACATTGTTTTTAATTAAATTATCGGACATCGGGGGGTAAATGCCAGTGTCCGCCCCGATAACCTCATGCCCGAGGGAGCGCATGAGCAGAGCAACGTTACCCATAGCCGAGCCACAGATTCCCAAAAAGTAAATACGCATGAAGTCAGTTTGGGCGAAATGAAGCAAATTTTCGATTCATAAAATTAAGAAAATTGTAGTTATTTTTATTGTCCGAGATAATAGAAAAGTCCTTTAGGCGTTAGGTTATCTTATTTTTCGAAAAAAACAAGATAACCTAAGACATTGAATACAATACACTACTGAAGCTCATGCTAAAAAAGTATTTTTTACGGCAAATTCTATTGACAAATTGGGTGAATTTGGAGATAGTTCATGTCTTACGAGCGGGGTAGTAGCTCAGTTGGTTAGAGCGCCTGCCTGTCACGCAGGAGGCCGCGGGTTCGAGTCCCGTCTATCCCGCCATTTTATTGACACAGGTCAATATGAGAGAGAAAAGAAAACGGGATCTGTTTGTACGCTTTTCGTTAACGTCTATTCTAGCTCTTTATGTTTCTTAGAAACAGAGCATTGTCTTTCTGAACTATTTTCGGGTATAATGCATTAAAGCCCCCTACCCTTGTTTAATATGGTTACGATTCCAAAAGGTAATTTTGAAGGATATATTTTTGATTGCGATGGTACGCTTGCCATTTCCATGCCTGTACATTTTCTGGCATGGCAGCGGGTTTTTAAGAAACACCACGCGAAATTTGAATTTACTTGGGAAATGTTTCGAGCAATGGCAGGTATGGGTCTTCATCATACCGTTGAAGAATTGAACCGACAGTTTAATGATAATTTAGACCCTATCGTTGTTGTAGCGGATCAGGCAGATTTGGTACGAGAGAACCACCACGAGATTAAGCCGAATGAAGAGGTCGTGGAGGTTGCCCGCATGCTGAGCCAAAACCAGCCCGTAAGCGTTGCTTCCGGAGGCCATAGAGAACATGTAAGAGAAACGTTAAGCGCTATTCACGTAACAGACATTTTTAAAATAGTAGTTACACAGGATGACGTTATCCGAAGTAAACCCGCGCCAGATTTGTTTTTATTAGCGGCAATCAGAATGGCGGTGGATCCGTGTAAATGTCTCGTTTTTGAGGATAGCGAATTAGGCATTCAAGCCGCTAAAAGAGCAGGAATGCAGTGCGTGCTTGTAGACAATAAATACTAGACAGTTGTATAGATACCGTCTTTAAACCATTTCAGCCAATGAGCCCACTCGTTAGATAGGTTGTATCTATCTTTAATGGCTATTATGGTAGGATCCAGGTCTTTATTATCTTTGTAACGCTGAATTATGCCGCGCATAGCTTTTGGAGTAATGTACTTTGCATTAAAATCTGCTTTCGCTTCCCAGCCTAGCGTTGCTTTGATATCGGAAATAAAAATACAGTCTTTTTTCAGGAGACGCTGCTTGAATTTGATAATATCGCCTTCGTGGTATTGGAGGAATTGGATGCGGGTTATTTTGCGAGAAATAAGATTTTCGCAATAGGGTGAATCATTGAAATTCTGAGATAGCATACTGTCTGAATAAATAAACCAGACGGTAAACAATGGATCGACAAGAATGAGGGGAAATTTTTTATGAACTAATGTGCGCAGAGATTCGTTCACTTGATAGAGAGTAAGCTTTTCATCCCTATCGGCGTATTCCCAGATGATATTGAGCAGATCCTGATTTCGCCAGATCCAGGGCTCCTTGACAACTCTTTTAAGGGAGCCAATCATAAGATCGGTAGTTGGGTTTGCGTTTTTCTAAGAAAGCTTTTTTTCCTTCGGACCCCTCCTCCGTCTGGTAAAACAAGAGTGTAGCATTGCCAGCGAGTTCCTGAATACCCGATTGACCATCACAATCCGCATTCATGGCAGCTTTCACACAACGGATAGCAAGTGGGCTTTTTTCTAAAATTTCCTGAGCCCATTGAATACCCTCTGATTCCAGCTGATCAATTGGGACAACTTTATTGACCAAGCCCATATCGAGAGCCTCTTGGGCATTGTATTGACGGCAGAGGTACCAAATTTCACGTGCTTTCTTTTGGCCAACAATTCTTGCCAAATAACTGGAACCAAATCCCCCATCGAAGCTGCCGACCTTGGGGCCTGTCTGGCCAAAAATGGCATTATCTGCGGCGATCGTAAGATCACATATCACATGGAGGACATGGCCTCCCCCAATCGCGTAACCTGCTACAAGTGCTATAACC
The DNA here is from genome assembly GCA_001872735.1 of Verrucomicrobia bacterium CG1_02_43_26. NCBI lineage: Bacteria > Pseudomonadati > Verrucomicrobiota > Verrucomicrobia bacterium CG1_02_43_26. The sequence goes on from MNWT01000016.1 coordinate 11,607, forward strand.
ACTTTCGGGATACTGCGGATAATTTTTTGAAGATCCAGGACATTGAGGCGCGGAACACCGTGACCGTCTACATAGCCGGATTGGCCACGTACGGATTGGTCCCCCCCAGAGCAAAAGGCGTATTTCCCGTCCTCATGCGGGCCTTTACCGGTAAGCAGAATGACACCTATGCTGGGATCTTCTCGTGCATCTAGAAATGCTAAAATCAATTCATTAACCGTTTGAGGGCGAAAGGCGTTGCGCTTGTGAGGGCGATTGATGGTGACCTTGGCCATACCATCAGCCTTTTCGTAAATGATGTCTTCAAAGTCGCGTACAATTTTCCAGTCCATATTAAATATCAGAGGTTTGGTTTTGAATTAAATTGAGTTGTTGGCTGACCTCGTTTAGCAAAGCCTTGCGATGAGGGACATCCCGTTTGCTATCCGTTGGTAATTCCAGTAATCTTATGCCTTTATTTGGGAAAGTTTTCAAGGCATCTTCAAGCATTTCCCAGCTTTCTAACAACTGGTAGTCCACGTTATAAGTCGTGCAAATATTTTTAAATGAAATAAACTGAGGCGTTGCGAAGAATTTTTCAAAGGAAACATCATGGGCTGCAACTGGCAAGTTTTCAAATATGCGGCCACCATTGTTGTTGATCAGAAGAATGGTTAAATGACCTTGGAAATGATTATTGATCAGAAAACCATTGGTATCGTAAAGGAGCGCTAAATCTCCCGTTACGAGGACTGTGGGATTTAGGTTTCCATGAGCAACACCGAGAGCTGATGAAAGTGTGCCATCTATGCCGTTTGCTCCGCGATTGAAATAAGTCAAAATTTTCTGATTATTAGGTTGCCAAAAGAACTCGAAATCACGCACCGGCATGCTGCTTGAAATAAAGATATTTGCGTTTTCTGGAAGTAATTGCGAGAGCTCGTAAGCCCATTTACCTTCAAAGAGCTCATCAGTTTGCTTCAATTTCGCTGATAGCAAGTGTTGGACTTCTGTATCGGCATTCCGCCAAAGAGAGGCATAGTCTGAAGACGCATTCGAAGTTTGAGAAAGAAGGTTGGCAAATGTCTCAGCAGAAAGATGAAGATGTGTCGCATTGCGATGCAAGTCATCAACATTAACAGGATTTTCCTCCAACACCCAAGTTTTCGCATTTTGAGAGGAAAGCCATTTTCTAAGAACCTTACTTGTTGGCAGCGGGCCTACACTTAACACCGCCTCAGGAATAAGCTCTTCAGCAACTTCAGGATTACGCAACACGATATCGTAATTTGATATCAATAGCGGAAGTTCTTCCGAGAAATTGCGAAGCGAATTATGCGCATCTGCTAAAACAGGCCATTGTAGCGCTTTGCTGATATTAGCAATTGCGTGGACAAATGCTTGAGCATCCTCAGCCTTTACACATTGATACTGGCCAACAACAATGATCCCCTTTTTGAAGTTGGATAATTCGGTTTGAAGAGACTGAGAGGCAATAGGGCTTATTAGAGTACGATAATCCGGTTGAGGCGATAAGTGATTGAAGAAATCAGCGAAGTTGACGGATTTCACAAATGCCTGACACCGCTTATCAACTGTGGGTTCTAATGGATCCTTAAAAGGCGCGTTGATGTGGACAGGGCCAGAGTGAGGCCAAAGTGCAGTATTTACGGCGTGGGATAATGTTTGGCGTAAGTACTTTAAATAATCTTCGGAAAGCTCAGGTACAGAAAGCTCATGCTGCCAACGCGGGTAATGAGCATAGAGTTTTACCTGATCAATTGTTTGTCGAGAACGGCAATCTCTCATTTCTTGAGGGCGATCCGCGGTGATTACAATTAAAGGAACGTTACTGATACTTGCCTCAACTATTGCAGGATAAAAATTCGCTGCTGCTGTGCCGGAACTGCATAGAAGGATGATTGGTTGCCTGTTGCGTTTTGCTAGCCCCAGCGCAAAGAATGCCGCAGACCGTTCATCTAATACAGGAATCGTCTCAATTCCCTTATGTGAAGCAAGTGCTATAGCGAAAGGAGCCGAACGGGAACCAGGGGCAATAACGGCTGAATTAACCCCTAAACGGAACAAGGTTTCCACGGCAATACCCGCAGCAAGCATATTAACATTTGTTAAAGCAAATTCAGGTAGTATCGTTGTGTTAAATTTTTTTGCAGAGATCATTAACATTCAAATTTAAATGAATGTTACCTTAAGGAAATTGATCACGATAATCAAACCACAATTATCGCATGCCTACGTGAACAATAATTCGCTCACACTAGCTATACATGAACTCATTAGCACAATTCATTACTACTACTAGCATCTCACACCTGTATTTAAAAAATAAATACATTAATACCAAAAAAGCATAACTACCAAAGCATCGCATTCAGCCTTTTATAGCCGTTGGAAAATCTTGCAAAAGTTAGCTAAAAACGGTCTCAAGAAAAGCAAAATCGGCTAATTGGCTCCTGAAAAGGGCTTAAAAAGGTAAAAAAATTAAAAAAAATTAAAAAAAATGCATTTTAGCGTTGACCTACCCTGGGGGGGATAGTGTATGTCTTAGTTACGTAAGTATCTCTAACTGAAGACAAAGGAGTATAAAACTATGAATAAAGGTGAATTAATCGAAGAAGTACAAAAAAAACTGGGTAAGGCCTGCACAAAAGCGGAAGCAGAACGTGCAGTGAATGCTGTTCTTGAGGCTATCAAGAATGGTGTTAAAAAAGATAAGCTAGTGGCTCTAACCGGCTTTGGCTCGTTCTTAGTAAAGAAACGTGCTGCAAGAAACGGTGTGAATCCACAAACAGGTGAGAAAATCAAAATCAAAGCTTCTAAGACAGTTGGTTTCAAAGCCGGCAAGAATCTTAAGGAAGTTGCTTAATTCCAGAAGCTTTTATATAGCAAAAAAACCTGCCCTATTAAGAGCAGGTTTTTTTCATTTTAAAATGTTTGAGCTAAAGAATTATGCTCGCCCGTTAATGATGGAGCGAGGTATTCCTGAAGAAGTTCCGCCTGAACGATCTTTATCGAGCCTTCGGGCACCTGATTTTCGTTCCACTTTCTCCATATATTTATCGAGCTTTACCGAACCGTCCGCTCGTGAATTCTTCTTTTTCTTGTCTACTGTTTCTATACGCTTGTCTCCATGAACACGAACTGCCTCTGCCATGGCAATAGCCTTGCCAGCCATATTCGCATATAGAGATTGGTTTGCAAGAGGTGCCGTGGGTTTACCAACAGCCGTTTCATGGCCGTTGAGAACGCCCTTAGCAGTATTTGCGACTGCTTTGGAAAGCGCTTCTGCCGGGTTAGTGTTTGCCCCTGGTATAGTTCTACCTACGGCTGCTATTGGATTAACATTACTCATTTTTCTTCGTACAATTCCTATTGTGCCTAATTATCTCAATTTTACGCCCAAGAGTCAATAATATATGTATTTTTTCCATAACCACACATACCCTTAATACCCTTGCGTGAAAGCGTGAAATACCTCAATTTGGAGGTGAAATCGACTCATTTTCAACCCTAAAGATAAAAATTTAAATGGCACCAACGAATAAAAATGAAGAAAAAGGCGCAATTGTAGGGATTGTGATGGGCAGCAACTCCGACTGGGAAATTATGAAGCATGCGGCTGATAAGCTGGAAAAATTTGGTATATCACATGAATGCAAGGTCATTAGTGCGCACCGAACGCCCAAATTGGCAATTGAGTATGCTGAAAATGCGGAATCCAGAGGACTGAAAATGATTATTGCCGGAGCCGGCTGCGCGGCTCACCTAGCTGGTGTCGTGGCTGCCAATACCGCATTGCCAGTCCTAGGAGTTCCCCTGGCCTCTGGCGCTTTAAATGGCATAGATGCCCTTTACTCCACAGTACAGATGCCTGCAGGGGTTCCCGTAGCAACCTTTGCGATTGGGAAAGCAGGAGCAATAAACGCGGCCTTATGCGCTGTGTCTATCTTGGCTCTGGGAGATCTATCATTAAAAGAAAAACTCTTCATATTCCGGCAGAAGCAGACAGAAAAGGCTATGGCTCAAGAATTGAAATAAAATAATTTTCATGAGCTGTAATTGACTGCTGTGCAACGAACCCAAAGTTTCGTTGACGAATATTTGCGTTCCCTTATATTTTGTTGTGAAACATTTATAAGAGAAGCATATGAACACCCACATTCATACCAAGAAGCAGAAAATAAACTACATAAGAAAGTTCTACGAATCACAAAAAGTTGTTGAAGGGTTCAAGTTTTCTAATAATTTTATAAAGCAATGGGACAATTTTAGTATTCTTAAAAAATCTTTAAAGGACAGAGAGCTCGTCTACCAAAAAAACATCAAGGACGATATTCATCTCCCCCAAAAGAAAGATAAAGAGATCTACTACTCAACAGGCCTGCTAAATGCCTTTACTAACGAAGATCTTGGTCTCGTATTAACCTATTCCTGGCATTTGTTTAAAAACGGAGATATAACTGATACCGATCACAAGCTGACCTGTATGAAGATTGTCTCCCATAGACTAGAGGAAGTTATGGAGACCGGCCATGGAAATACATTCAATTCTAAGCCACTAGAAGACCTGTTGGAATGGTTTCATGAAAATGAATGGAATGATAAAGATCAAGAGCTCTTTAGGGATAAGAAACTCTCTATTTTAGCAATGTTGCACCAAACCGAACTTTTTTGGAGTAATACAGAAAAGGTTTTCCGCACCCTTGAACAAGCGATTTATAGTTTATCAGTTAGTAATCCAAGCGCCGCTATGCTGGGAGTAGATCTCATCGATTTTGCGATTCAAGCACAAAAACTGCAATCTAATGAGATCATTAAACTGCAATCCGAGATACGTATTAACTTAGTAGACATACTTGATACAAAAACTGAGCATCTGAATTTATTAAAAGAATGTGTTTTTGCCTGCAAAGATGTTCCTAAAATGATCGAGAAGCTTTTCCATTCCGTTGAAAACAACGACCGAAGAGCAAAAGAACACCAAAAGATTTTTGATATTGCCCAAAACTATTATCAAGAAAACAAGGATCAACTATCTAAAGAAGAGAAGCAAGTAATCGAAGAACAATTCAGCCTTATGCGGAAGCGCATCCTAGAGATATGGTACCTCCTTGACGTTATTCTAGAATCAGCAGAACTCTTGCAATCAGTGCAAGAATACTATTCAAATAACAAAGATAAGCTTTCCGAAGAACAGCAAAAAAACGCTGAAAAGACTTTGGAAGAAATGGAAGAGTTAGTGAAAAAAATTAACCAAAAGCGCAACGAAGCACTTTCATTCTTGTGGAGTTTAAAATTTAACTAGTCTGTTAAAGTTTTTAATGAATCCAACCTTGTAAAATAGCATAGAGGCTGAGAATACTCACCAGAGCCCACAAGATAATGCCTTGAAAGAGAGGGCGCGGGCCTACGCGTTTGAGAAGCTCTCGTGTAACGCAGGCTCCTATCAGGAAAAGCGTAACACTAAGAAGTTGCTTGGAAATCATAGTGAGGGTGTACCAGTAAGGGTACAAAGCCGGCCAAAAAGAACTCGCTATAGAGGCAAGCAAAAAGCCTACTAAAAAAAGGGGAAATGCGGCCTTGCCCTTACCGTGAACAATAGAAGCAACGATAAAGGTGAGAGGAAGGATCCAAAGGGCACGCGTGAGTTTGAAAGTAACACCGATATCGAGTGCTGTGTCACCATAGCCTGAAGCGGCACCCACAACACTACTGGTATCGTGAATGGCCATCGCAGACCAAATACCGAAAGCTTCCTGGCTCAAATCAAACCAATGGCCAATGACAGGAAAAACCAATAGTGCTGCCCCATTCAGCAAAAAAACCGTTGCCATAGAGACCGCGATATCGTGGTTATTCGCCTTTATCGCTGGGGCCATAGCTGCGATAGCACTGCCACCACAAATCGCAGTGCCCGTTGAAATCAATAATGAAGTATTTTTTTCTGTCTTAAATAGGCGGCCCAAGAAGTATCCCATAACCATAGCAAAAAGGATACCGGCAGCTGTATAGCCAATAGCCATCTTACCTGTAGTAATAACTTGGTGAATATTAACCCCAAAGCCCAAGCCTATGACAGAAATCTTAAGGGTTGTTTTACTGAGGTTTGACATGAATTGCCCCCAAGGATTGCCCAATGTGAGACCAAGCACTGTGCCTAGTATTAAAGCCATGGCAGGAGAGACAACGGGCATCAGACAGGCCAAACCAAACAAAATATAAGTGAAAATCTTTACCCTTAAACTCATATTATACAACAAGTTATAAACGTGATCTCGTATTGAAACGTTTAGATGTTGCCAATGTAACAAAGATAATATGACATGTACAGATTAACCAGAAAATTTATCATGGAAGTAGGGCTATTTGGACAATATTTAGCAAAGCTTAAAGGCTTTGTAGAGACTTATGAGTTTTTTATCAAAACGCCATTGACGATGTTTGTCGTTTTAACGCCGTTAGCTGTAATACCCATTTTCCTAGGTATGACTCCTGATGCGGAGCCAGCAGATCGTATCAAAATTGTGCGCACGACCTGTTGGGTAGCTGGATTTATACTTGTCTTCTTTGCCTTCACGGGACAGATGATCTTTAACTTCTTGGGCGTTGATATACCCGCATTTATGATCGCAGCCGGAGCCCTTTTATTTTATGTCGGGTTCGATATGCTTCGCGCAAAAGAGTCTGATGCTAAGATATCTCAAGATGAACGCAGACAGGCAACATCCATACATGATATTGCGATTACCCCTCTGGCAATCCCATTGCTTGCGGGTCCCGCAACAATTTCCTACATCATATTACTGCAAAGCGAGTCCAACTCGAGTGCAGAGACGATCACTGTGTATGGTTCGATTATCGTTAACATGATCATCACTTACTGGATCTTGCGTTTATGCGCAAAAGGCGCAAAATGGCTTAACCCATTCGTACTCAAGCTAATACGACGACTAACGGGTCTTATATTGGCATCCATGGCGGTACAGATTATTTTGATCGCACTGGTAAAGCTAAATATTATCAGCGACTTCACAAAGGTATTCTAAGAAATTGCTTTTCTGGCTAACTTAACTTCATCTTGATTAATCGTTTCGGTGAGATTAGGTTAGCTAAATCAGGACAATTTGATCCTGATTGTTATGATTAGTATGATAGAGTGGATAGGGAGTCTTTTAGGAATTGCTGGTGTCTTCATGATTACACGCAAGAATATACACGGATTCACCGTTTGCTTGGTCAGTAATGTAGCACTAATGATAGTGGCTCTTCTCCACAGCCTTTTTGGTATTGCGTTATTCATGGGAGCACTCATGCTCGTGAACGCTTACGGGTTGTATAATTGGAGAAAACGGTAAGTTCAGCTTCCGTTTAAACTTTTCCAACTTTAAACGGAGAACGCGTAATAGGCCGCTCGTTTTTTGGGAAACAGATTTTGGCAACTGCCTGTTCGAAATCGCTAGCACCATCTAAGATATCGATTTCCATACGTAGATAGTAAAACGGTATATCAGCCTTAAAAAAATGAGGAATGCGAACTGCATCCTTTTCGGTAGTCACTATAGCTTCTATGCCAGCCTCCTTGGCCTCTATAAATATATGCTCGAGTTCTTCGTATGAAAAGCGGTGGTGGTCTATAAAACGCTTTGTATAGGAAAGCTGAATGCCGATGGATTTAAAAAATTTCTCAAAACTTTCCGGAACAGCAATTCCACTGAACGTGCCTACCCGCTTCCCTTTTAGAGCAGATAGCTCCAGGCGCTCGCCACTAGAGACAGAGCAAAAATAACGCGGTTTGTGCGTACACTCAATAAGATCTACAGACGAATTATACTTGCGGATAGTGGCGTTTAGCGCTTCGTCTGGCGTACCGTCTGATTTTGTTAGAAAAATGTAAGAAGCCCGTTTTAGGTGCCGAATGGGTTCTCGGAGAATACCTCGAGGAAGGAGATGGCGATTACCGAATGGATTGGTTTTATCAATCAGAAGAAGGTTTAAACGGCCACGAAGGGGCAGATATTGAAAACCATCATCGAGAATAAGCGTATCCGCCCCAAATTTCTGGATCGCATAAAGGCCGGCCTTGACTCGATTTTTATCCACGAGGACAATCACCCCCGGGAGGTTGCGCGCCAGCATATAGGGCTCATCACCCGCGACATCAGAGTCAAGGAGAACAGAATGACCATCACTGACAATTTTAGGCGGAACGGGATCTTTGGACGTAAACCAGCGATAGCATTTTTTAGCAAGTGAATCGGAACGACTTTTGTAACCTCGACTGAGGATAGCAACTCGCCTACCTTGTTCTTGAAGACTGCGAGCAAATTTTTCCACAACAGGTGTCTTTCCGGTACCCCCGACTGTTAAATTACCCACCACAACAACCAGACAGCCCAATGGGCGTGATCTAAATATGCCTTTTCTGTATAAAAGGTAGCGGAATTGGACAATGCCTCGGAAAAGCGTTGAAAGGGATCGAAGAAAGGTAGAAAAGCAATGAATAGCAAATGTAGGTTCGCGCCTGTCGTAGATGACATCCGTCACGAACTGCTCGAAATTTTCCCATTTACTATTGAGCCACGAAATCATATATCTTTGTTTGAGGCTAACCGTTGCAAACGTAGGCCGAGATAGAGGTGTTATAAATTAACATGTAAATTTTAGAACTTTAAGTAATGTATTACAAGCTTTTCATACCTGGCCCAATAGCAGTCTCCCCAAAAACATATCAAGCAATGGCAAAGCCACTGGTAGGCCACAGAAGTCCAGACTTTGTGCAATTATACCAAAAAATGCAGCCGAAGTTGCAAGCATTGTATTATACAAAAGACCCCGTTTACATTAGCACGAGTAGCTCATGGGGTGTGATGGAATCAGCTGTCAGGAATTTGTGTCGGAAAAAAGTACTAAACTGCATGAGCGGAGCTTTTTCAGACAAATGGCATGAGGTGAGCCTACGATGTGGGCTAGACGCAGGAAAACTACAATACGAATGGGGAACGGCCGTAAAACCGGAAGACGTACGCAAAGCCCTTCAAACAGGCGAGTATGACGCAATCACGCTTATCCATAACGAGACTTCAACTGGTACCATGAACCCACTAGCGGAAATCATGGCTGTCGTCAGAGAATTCCCTGAAGTGATGAGTATTGTGGACACCGTAAGCTCGTTCACCGTACAAGCCATTGAAAAAGACAATCTGGGCATTGATGTCATTTTAGCAGGCTCACAAAAGGCATTAGCTTTACCCCCCGGAATAGCTCTGTTCTCTGTTTCTCAACGAGCATTAAAGAAAGCTGAGACGATTAGCGGGCGTGGCTATTATTTTGATTTTCTTGAATTCCATAAAAACCACGAAAAAGGCATGACGCCGAGCACACCAAATATATCCCTTATTTACGGCCTGGAATCAAAGCTAGATGATATTTTTGAAGAAGGGCTTGAAAATCGTTATGCTCGCCATAAACGGTTGAACCATGCAGTGCGTGATTGGGTAAAGCGAAATGGGTTTGAACTATTCCCTGAAGATGAAAAATATGGCTCAATTGGCTTAAATTGTATAAAGAACATACGAGAGATTGATATTGTCGCATTAAACAAAGCCTTGAAAGAACGCTACCAGTGCGTGATTGATACCGGCTACGGTAAACTGAAAGGAAAAGCGTTTCGGATATCTAATATGGGAGACGAGACCGATGAGACGATTGACACTTTATTAAGTCAAATAGAGGGCTTGATTCACGAGTTTGTTGCGGTTAGATAGCAAACTTCCCCAAGCCTCTGTCCAAATCAAATCAGAGAATACGTTTTATGCGTGCGCCCTAAATATCGTAATATAGGTTGTACTCATACGGGTGCGGCCGTAGACGTATAGCATCATATTCCTTCATTTTCAGCTCAATAAAGTTGTGGATGAAGTCCTCGGTAAAAACCTCTCCCTTGGTAAGGAAAGCGTGATCGGCTTGAAGTGCTTCTAGGGAACCACGAAGCGAGTCCGGAACAAAATTAAGCTGTTTAGCTTCTTCGGGGGGAAGATCGTATAGATTTTTGTCCATCGGTTCACCGGGATCAATTTTATTGTCGATACCATCAAGTGCTGCCATCATGAGAGCTGAATAAGCGAGATAAGGGTTAGCAGAAGGATCCGGACAACGAAACTCGATGCGCTTTGATTTTGGGCTATTTTCGTAAGTGGGGATACGGCAAATAGCTGAACGGTTTCTTGCTGAATAAGCCAGCGTTACCGGAGCCTCATATCCGGGTACAAGTCGCTTATAGCTATTGTTAGTCGGGTTACAAATTGCGCATAGAGCCGAAGCGTGTTTAAGGATACCCCCTATCATCCAGATGGCTTCTTTACTGAGGCCTGCATAGCCATCCCCAGCCATAATTGTTTTATTCTTTTTCCAGAAAGACATATGGATGTGCATGCCCGAACCATTGTCTCCAAAAATTGGCTTTGGCATAAATGTAGCCGTTTTGCCATGCTGATAGGCGACATTTTTGACAATATACTTATAAAGGCACATGTGGTCTGCCATTTTGAGGAGCGTATCATAACGAAGATCAATCTCACATTGGCCTGCTGTAGCAACCTCGTGGTGTTGACGCTCGATATTCATACCCAGCTCAATCATGGTGAGGACCATTTCGTTACGGATATCCATCAGTTTATCTGATGGCGGGACAGGCATGTAGCCCCCTTTATTACGAATTTTGTAAGCAAGATTAGAGAAACCATCGTCACCTGCCGTTCCCCAAGCACCTTCTTCTGAATCCACTGCATAAAAAGAATGGTGGTCATCAGATGCATAGCGAACATCATCAAAGATAAAGAATTCAGATTCTGGGCCAAAATAAGCAGTATCCGCAAAACCGGTTGATTTTAGGTATTCCTGAGCTTTTTTCGCAATGCCACGAGGCGAGCGGTCATAGGGCTCTCTTGTGATAGGATCTTCAATATCACAAATGATGCTCAATGTATTAACCTCTACAAAGGGGTCTACAAAAGCTGTTTCCGGATCAGGAAGAACAAGCATATCGGAAGCCTCAATGCCTTTCCATCCACGAATGGAGGATCCATCGAAACCAAAACCGTCTTTAAAAGCGGTTTCCGTGAGCTCAGAAACAGGGACTGTGAAATGGTGCCAGGAACCATGAATATCACAAAATTTGAGATCTACGACTTTTACGTTATCAGCTTTGGCGCGTGCTATAATTTCTTTTGCGTGCATAAAATAGGGGAATGGGTTTGCTCATTTATTATAGAACATAGTTGGGGTAATGAGGCAAATTCAATTTTCGTTGGGAAATAAAATGATTTTGGATCTGCAGAAATTTACATTAACCAAGAAAACACAAAAAAAGCGGGCACTCATAAGCGCCCGCTGAAATTTGTAGTAGTAAATAAAAAGCCCCTACTCGCCTTGCGCCTTAGTGAAGGCTTCTTTGCCATCAAAAGTACATAGGTGTTCGGTTTTAATGAAGTCTACCTTTTTGTCATCGAGCCTGCTGAGCAAATCAATAACGCGCCTGTGAGTGCATTCATGACCTTCTGCCATCACAAAACGGCAGGCATAGTGGTCTCCACATAAGGTCTCCGGACTAAACGTTGGCCAGACGGTCATACCACGAGTAGCAACAAGCGAAAGGTTGAGTTTTCCATCTTGGCAAGATTTCATGAGTTCGGCTAATTTTTCAGGCGATTCATGGAATTCCACAAAGACATCCACACCAATAAGCTTTTTATCCGTTGGTACCGAAACCGAGACTTTGTGGTGCTCAATTTGAGCTGAACTTGTTGTGGTGTAAGTAACCGGATGCAGTGTTTCTGGTTTTTGGCCTAGCCGAGCAACAACAGCTTGCGCAAACTCTTTCGTGCCGACCTTTTGCTTACTGACGGATTCGTTGTAGATATCGTAGGTGTGAATGCCATCTTCAATGGTTTTTAGCCACGCATTGTGAGCCCGTTCAGCGACTTCGCGTTGGTTGATATGAAGCAACATCATAATAGAGCCCAGGAAAAGACCAGACGGGTTCGCTAAGTTTTGCCCAGCGCGTCTTGGAGCTGAACCATGAATAGCCTCAAACATAGAAAAATGCTCTCCAATGTTTGCAGAACCTGCCAGGCCAACGGAACCTGCTATTTGAGCCGCGACATCGCTTAAAATATCACCATACAGATTAGGCAGAACAAGGACATCGAAAATTTCCGGTGTATCTGCCAGTTTTGCGGCTCCGATATCCACAATCCAGTGTTCCTTTTCGATTTGCGGGTATTCCTCTCCTATTTCTTCAAAAATCTTGCGGAAGAGGCCATCTGCCATCTTCATGATGTTATCTTTCGTAAAACAGGTTACTTTCTTACGATTATTGGAAACAGCATATTCAAAAGCGTATCGGACAATGCGCTCTGTGCCCGGACGGGTGATCAGCTTGAGGCACTGAACAACATCCGGTGTTTGCTGGTGCTCGATGCCCGCATAAAGATCCTCTTCATTTTCACGAACTACAACAACGTCCATATTCGGGTGCTTTGTGTGAACGAACGGGAAATAAGAAACACAAGGACGAACGTTAGCATAGAGACCGAATGTTTTACGCGTTGTCACGTTCAAACTTTTATATCCCCCACCTTGAGGTGTCGTGATAGGAGCTTTAAGGAAAACTTTGTTCGCGCGGAGGATATCCCAAGCACTGGGTTCAACACCGGAAGCGTTTCCCTGAAGATACATTTCCTCGCCTATTTTAATATTAGTAATGTCTAATTGGGCACCCGCTTCTTTCAGTATATGAAGCGTAGCATCCATAATTTCTGGGCCGATACCGTCGCCCTTTGCAACTGTTATGGGTGTTTTAGTCATGGTAAGATTATTATTCATAGTAACAGAATCCATAAAACGAGGTTAGGAAGTCAAGCTATTAAGCGGATTGAGTATCTGAAGATATCTCTTCTTGCCGGCTTGCCATGAGAACTTCTTTGGAAAGAATCGGAAAGAACACATTAAACGTAGTACCCTTACCCAATTCGCTTTCCACTTCTATATAGCCTTTGCACTGTTTAACAATGCCGTACACAGTGGATAACCCAAGTCCGGTACCCTCTCCGATTGCCTTAGTGGTGAAGAAGGGGTCAAAAATGTGCTTTTTTGTCGCCTCATCGATGCCGGTACCATTATCAGAAACTGAGAGCAGAACATACTTTGCCACACTGGGAGGTCTCGAATTTAATTTTTCTCGATGAGCATCAATTTGCTTTATATTGAAGGTGATAATCCCTCCTTTGGGCATGGCATCTCGAGAATTTACAGATAAGTTGAGTAAAATTTGGTCGATATGGCCAGGCTCGGCATAAATAGTAGGGATGGGTTCTTCAATGTTTGTTTCTAAAGTAACATTGTGGGGAAAAACACGCTGTAGCATGTCTTTTGTGCCCGTAACTGCTTTTGCAAGATCGATCTCCTGAAGGGACTTGGGTTCTCTGCGAGAAAATGTCATTAGCTGCGCAACAAGCTGTGTGCCTTTTTTTGCAGCATCGAGGATATTGTTGCTATATTTGAGCAGGGGGTCCTCCGGAGGTAGCTTCAAGTTCAAGAGTTCGGCATAGGCAGAGATAACAGCCAGGAGGTTATTAAAATCATGAGCAACTCCTCCAGCAAGGCGGCCAATCGCTTCCACTTTTTGGGAACGACTGATGCTCTCTTCCATTTTTCGAATTTGGGTAACGTCTCTAACGGTATAAACGTTATGGATGAGGTTACCATCGAAGGAGTAGACGCTGGCAGAACTCCAGAGTGCAAAAAATTCGTCTCCGTTTTTTTGGTAGTTTACATATTCGCCTTCGAAGTTAGCATTACGAGCTATTTTGGTCGTTAAATCAGGATTTGTTTTTTCACCACAGAGAATATCGATCGACTTACCGATCACTTCATCTTTCGAGTATCCCGTAATCTGAGCAAAACACTCGTTCACATAGATCAAAGTCGGCATATCGCCTGAAAAATTTACATTTGTGATAATAACAGCTTCATCAATACTTTCCAGGGCTGCTGCCATCATCCGAATGCGCTTTTCTGAGTGGTACTGCGATGTGCAGTCTTTTAAAAGCAAAACATAACCGTTCTTAACATCGTCATCGCGATCGTAAAGAATAGATTTTGAAAAGTAGACGTACCGTTCATCTTCATTTGCAGAGCGAAGAACGAATGGCTGAGAGGTGTCAAAAAGTTTAGAATCCACGATTGCTATTTTAAGTGGATTTTCAATTTTCTTTTGTGAAACACGGTGATAGAGATGAAGGACATCTCCCACACGCTTACCTTTTATATCGGAAGCGTCTTTTCTCAGGAGAGATGCCGCAGCTGGGTTTATATACGTAATATTACCATCGAGATCAGTAGAAATAATAGCATCATGGAGCGCTTCAAGGGTAACGGAAAGACGTTGCTCACTTGCTTGAAGACTTTTATATAAATTTGCTTTAAACAAACCGAGCTCAAGCGCTACGGAGACATTTTGCTCGGTAAACGGTTTAATAATATAACCAAAGGGATCTGTGAGTTTTGCGCGCTCAAACGTTCTTTGGCTGGAAGACGCGGTGAGGTAGATGATCGGTATATTCTTGCGCTTATGAATCTCTGATGCCGTTTCAATACCATCCATGGGGCCCTGGATGGAAATATCCATCATAATAATGTCTGGCTCATGGGTCCGCAACATATGAATAGCGTCTTTCCCTGAACTCGCATGATCAAGTACCTCGCAACCAATCTTCTTCAAGATGGCACTGAGAATTTTTACAGAATTGGGTTCATCCTCAACAATAAGTACTTTTGCGTTTTCCATGAGAATTGTAACAGAGTTAGTAGTAAGTAAGAATACGTTCAGGGATAGGCTCTACAAGATTGTGTTCCCGAAGTTTTCTCAGGGTAACAAGATCAAGCATATGGTTTTCGGGGAGCAATAATACTCCATTTGGAGTATGTATTCCTTGCGCTAAAACCATGCCTGGAGTGAGCTCGGACAATAAGATCTCTTTTACTTTAGGCGGTAATTTAACGAGATGAGTAACCTTAAGGAAAAGTCTCGCTGCCTCAGGTTCAAATGCTTTATCAGAAAGCCTCAGTATTTCATCCACCGCATCTTGTCGAGATAGGCCGGATTCAACATAAAAGACTGCAACCGCCAGAAGCCGTGCCGGTTTAGGGATATTTTCAGCCGCAAGTCCATCAGGGTAACCGGAACCATCCCAACGCTCATGGTGCGCACGTATAGTAATGCCAACAGATTCAAATTTATCAACAAAACCGGCAAACGTTTGCCCGTAAATCGGGTGGTTTTTTATCAACGCCAGCTCATGCGGCTCCAATGAAGACGGATGCTGCACGGAACGATTAACCACATCTCTTCGTATACCGATAAGGCCAATATTATGAAGCCAAGAACTAATTTGCAGGACGCGTTTTTCATCATCATCCAAATAATCAGAATCTGATAGCAATTTGCAGATATCTACAATTGTCTTGGTTTGTTTGCCTAAGATAGGGTGAAAAGTGCTTAAAATTCGAAAACACAGCTCGACTGATTGTTGAAAATTCTTATGAAGCACTTCGTGAGCCTCATCCAACTCCTTATTATTGTCAGCAAGATCAACAACCTGTTTTTTTAACTCCGCATTGGCCCTTGCGAGCTCTTCGTTGAGGCGACTGGTTTCTTCCTGCAGGCGCTGGTTCTGAGTCAGGAGTTCATTGCGTTGCACAGCGTTTTTGATGGTAGCAAGCAATTCTTCGCGCACCCAGGGCTTGGCAAGGAAACGGAAAATTTCGCCTTTGTTCACAGCATCAATAATGGTTTTAAGCGTGAGAACCCCTGTAATCAGGATACGCGCAGCGTTAGGTTGTATTTCTTTCGCTTTAGCAAGAAATTCAAGACCGGTCATAACTGGCATTTGCTGGTCTGATATAATAACAGAGAAGGGCTGGCTTTTCAGATTTTCAAAAGCCTTTTCGGCTGTATCAACCGGAATAACGTTATAACCTTCAATTTTAAGGGTTTCCTGGATTGCGACCCGGATAATCTCATCATCGTCCAAAACAAGAATTGGAAGGGGGTGATGGCTATTCATATTTATTTTTTAACAAGGATATTTAGGGAATCGATAATTTGTTGTAGCTTCGTATTTTGTGTAAAAAAGAACGTGACAGAATCTTTGATTGCTGAGGGGATTTCTTCGGGGTTACTACCAATAATACTTAAGGTCCTACGCACTTCAGGATAACATTTCTTAAAGTGCTCAAGCAAGTCTTGAATATTTGGGTCATTTGTTATGCTTATGGCTAAAAATACGTGAGGCAGGGTTCGCGTTTCCGCCATATATTTAATCACTTCAGCAGGGCTCTGAAAGCAGACAATCCCCCAGCCTTCTTGCCGAACGTGCTCTATTATTTCAAGCTCACTGGGGTCTTGAAAGGCATAAGCAAGTAAAGCTGGCCTGGATTCTATAAGACAGTGATCTGCATCACTAGCGCTATCATCTTCCCCTAAATCAGCTAAAGGCAGAAAAATATAGAACGTCGTTTTCTCATTGGGCACGCTCTGTACGTCAATAAAGCCACCATTGCTTTCGACATATAACTTTGCATTATACAAACCAAAGCCGGAACCTTTTGTTGCTTCTTTGGTAGAGAAAAATGGATGGAAAATTTTATTTAAGTGATCCAATGGAATTCCAAAACCTGTATCCGAAAACGAAATCTCAACTCCCTCGCATTTCGCAATTCTAGGACCCGCTAAAGTTCCTCCATACATTGTTTCACCCGCTTTAATACGGCGAATTTTAATAGAAACTTTTCCATGCTTGTTACCGAGAGCGTGGCTAGCATTCATGGCAAGATTAAGGATCGTTTGTCGGAATAGGACATCGTCGGTATAGATAGGCAGTTCTTCTCCTGAAAACTCTGTATGCAACTGAATATGCCGGGGAAGAATAATCCTTATTAAATCCAATTGCTCACGGATGAGCTGCTCGGCATCGTAATAGTTTCGCGAATTACTTTGTTTTCTATTGAGTTCGATAATCCGTTGGACGATTTGCTGCGCATCAAGTGCATTCTTTTTTATTTGGCGAAGGCCTTTAAACATCGGGTTACCTTCCTCTATTGTCGAGAAATAGAGCTCGCTGATAGAAAAGATGCCGGCCATAATATTACTAAAATCGTGCACCAAACCGTTAGTAATCGTAGCAAGCGTTGTTTTCCACGCGCTACTGGAAAGGCTGCTTTCCGCAATGGCCTGGCGGGTATTATCAACCCATATACCATCGTATTCGATTAATATACCATGAGGAGAAATTTGGGGCGTGCGAATATCCAAGACGTACGCGATGGAGCCTGTTTCTGGGTTTCTCAAACGATATGAGACACTAAATGGCTTATTAATTTTGGAATTTTTTTCCGTCTCTTTAATATAATAATCTACGTCTTCTTCATGAATGAGGTTAATAAACCAGGTACAACTTTTTAAATTAATATCCGTACCCGCTATTTTTGAGAATGTAGGCGAAATATAGCTAAACGAAAGATCCGGACGTTGAACAAAAAAGACACCGGGGAAATTTCGAACATAGTTATTTAAGCGGCTTTCGGCAGCCTGCAGTTTAAGAAATAATTGGGTAACAATTTCAGCTTGGGTGGGTAACTCATTTATCGATTTTATTTCCAGAAGATCTTTTTCGTAAATGTGTGGCGATAATGTGGCATAAATTTTTTGACCATGCATCAATGAGCGCAATGCCATGCCGTAAGGCAACTGTTCGCCTTCTTCATTGTAAAACGGAAGGAAAAGATGATTAGAGGGCTCCTTAAAAAAATCTTCTGGTAATAGTTTTGCCCACTGGTGACATATCATCGAAAGAATATCCTTAATATGTTTTCCGTTCAAGTACTCCAATGTAAACCCAATTTCGTGGGCAAATTCATTTTCAGCAATTTCAACAATGCCATTATCTGATAAAACAAATTGGCAAAATTCAAATTTTTGGGAAGCAATTGTATTAAGTTCCATGGGGTAATAGTTAAGCGTCTACTTTAGAACAATATGCCTGTAAAACGGAAGCAATTTTTGCGAGGGGAACAACAATATCGACTGCGCCTCGTTCCTTGGCAACCTTGGGCATGCCGTAAACAATACAGCTGTCCTGGTCTTGGGCTATGGTTCTGGCTCCCGCGTTTTTCATAGCTAAGAGGCCTTCCGCACCATCTTGCCCCATACCTGTCATAATGACACCGATCGCGTTTTTGCCTATAGTTTTGGCCGCGGAATGAAACAATATATCCACTGAAGGCCTTTGGTGCCAAATTTTTGGCCCTTCATTAAGCCTTATGTAATATTGCCCCCGTTGACTCATCTCGATCTCCATATGGAAACCGCCTGGCGCAATGAGCACGCGATCAGGAAGTACCAGATCTCCATGCTTTGCTTCTAATACTTCAAACGGATAGATTTCATTAAGTCTGCGTGCAAAGGCGTCCGAAAATTTCGCACCCAAATGTTGCACAACACAAATTGGGGGAATCTTCGGCGGTAAATCATTAAATACAATCCTGAGAGCTTCAGTACCGCCCGTAGAGGCTCCAATAAAAATAATTTTAGTCTTCGCGTTTGTACTATCTGGGGATTTCTTTTTATAAAAAGGCTTAGCTGAAGTGTCTTCAAGCCTATTTAGCACAGGCCTAGAAGTCCGATTAATAAATTTGGCATTATTATAAGCGGCTATTATTTCAGTAAGAATTGTCGAGGATACTTGATCGATAAATATTTCTTTTTCTGGCTTTTCAATCAATCCAATCGCTCCTAAGTCGAGTGCTTGTTTAGCCGACTGGAAATCGCTTGTGCCTTGCGAAATCATAACAAGCGTTGGTACAGGATACTCAGCAGACAAGGATCGCAACAAGTTAATCGAATCCTTGTTTGGCATATCAAGATCCAATAATATGACGTCGGGGCAAAATCCTACAATCTTATCCCGTGCATTCAAGCAGTTTGTCGCCGTGCGAACAGCACCAATTCTTTGATCAAGCGCCAATAACCGCTTAATAGTTTGGCAGATGATCGGAGAGTCACCTATGACAAGTACTTTTATTTGGCTCGATAATTTCATTGGCCAAATATAAAATCTTTTTGTGTACACAGGAAGTAGCTCAAGTATTTACTAAGCTGTGGGGTTTGAGGTATGTAAAACATTACTACAATCCAATTTATATGTATCTGTGATACGGAAATCAAATTCAAAAATATTCTTTTTAAATTAAGTTTTCCTGCAAGACTCACACACTACTTGACCTAAATCTTAAATGCTGTTAAAAAATAATACAGTATACCCACTGCACAAAACCCCAGCGCAATGATCTCTAAAACTTCTGAACTTTTTGGCATTGAGCAGTTGATCAATGGCATTGCAATTGAGCTCGTATTGGCTCATCCGAATAGCGATGAAGGGCTTGTTCCCATTTATTCCTTTATAAAAGAACTCTGTGAGACAAAGGAACTAAATGCCGCTTTGTATGAGGGTGCCTTGAATGTCAAAAAAGTCTTAGATAATCATTTGGACACCGCCAACTCGTTTACCCAAGAAACGATTGATTATGTTAGAGACTTTGTTTCCTGGGCTTTTTACGCATTAAACGAACTGGACACTTACCGTTCGGTCAGCAAAAGTTTTCCTCCACTCCAAGAACCCAATAACAGCTTTTCAAATAGGCTTGATGAAAAAGACAATTCGATTTTTGAAGATTGCTTGATGGAGATCGATGTTGAGACTGATCGGGAAATTCTCATCGAATTTCAGAATGAGGCTAGAGAGCATTTACAGTTGGCTGAATCTGCATTAATTATTTTAGATAATAGCCCTAAAGACAATGATAGCCTAAATAGCACCTTCAGAGCCTTTCATACAATTAAAGGAGTTGCCGGATTCTTGAACTTGATTCCCATACAAGCATTGTCCCACGAGGTAGAGGCATTATTAGATCTCGCCAGAAACGAAAAACTTCATCTTGGACCGGAAGCCATCACTTTAATTTTAGAGAGCAAGGACAAGATCGAGAGTTTAGTAGAACAGGTCAAAATTGCCCTCAATCACAGTAAATTTCCTTCAGAAATTGTTCCGGTAAAGCATACCATTACTAAAATCAAAAAAATTATAAAAAATGCTTTGGGGAATCCTCTAACCCCTTCGTCTATTAAAGGATCTATAAGTGAAGCAAGACCTCTTGCAAACAGTAATCAACCCTTTGAGCGAAAGGGCAAATCCGGGCATACCCAAGGGCTAACCCGAAGCATGATTGATAGTCTAACGATACGGGTAAATACAGCCAAACTAGACAATCTGTTGGATACCGTCGGTGAATTAGTAATTGCTCATAGCCAGTTAGAAACATCTGTAAACTTAAAAGCGAACCGCAACAATAACCCGTTGACGAGAAACATGGGGCAGTTAAGCCGTATTACAAAAGAACTGCAACATACATCTATGTCCTTACGCATGGTGCCCATTAGGCCTACTTTTCAAAAAATAAATCGTGTTGTACGAGATCTAGCGCAAACATTTCAAAAAAGGGTACAGTGCCACCTAAGCGGAGAGGAAACTGAACTGGATAGAAACGTTGTGGAGCAAATCAGCGACCCGCTCATACACATGGTTCGTAACAGTATTGATCACGGCCTGGAATCACCTGAGGAAAGATTAGAAGCTGGAAAATCCGAAACCGGTAATTTTTATCTCACCGCGTACCACCAAGGAAGCAGTATTGTCATCGAAATCGAAGATGACGGGCGTGGAATTGATCATGAAAAAATACTGAGAATCGGTAAAGAAAAGAAATTAATCGCGGATGATCATGACTTAAGCACACAGGAAATTTATCAACTTATTTTTATGCCCGGGTTTTCAACAGCAAATAAAATCACCACTGTTTCCGGAAGAGGCGTTGGTATGGACGTCGTTCGCAAAAACATAGAGCAATTGCACGGGCGAATCGAAATCGAGTCTGAAAAGGGCAAGGGTACTGTATTTAAAATAAAGCTGCCCTTAACAACCGCGATTATTGATGGGTTGATTGTGCGTGTGGGAGGTGATCGTTTTATTCTTCCCACCACATCTGTAAAGGTCGCCCTGAGACCTACAAAAGAAAACATATCTACCATACAGGGAAAAACAGAAGTGCTCAATTTAAGAGGGCAAACGATTCCCATTATACGATTACATCAACGATTTTCTATCCCTTCTCAGGTGACCAACCTCACAGAGGGTATATTGATCATTATGGAAAATTCACTGACTCCGTTCTGTATATTTGTAGATGAAATGATAGGTAAGCGCGAAATTGTCATCAAGAACTTGGGCTCTATCATGCAAAACATCAAGGGCATATCAGGTGGCGCAATTCTGGGAGACGGCACCATCGCCTTAATCATTGACCCATTCAGTATACAAGAGGGGCACTCTCCTCAACAAATCCGCCAAACAGAGCGTAAGAAAGAAACCAAAGAAGATTAATACTGGTTCCTACCGATAGGTGAGCAAGATACCATGCACCATATTGCTCCAGCCATTCACTAAAACAAATAGCAATAGCTTAAACGGTAGAGAGATAACCATGGGAGACACCATCATCATACCCAGGGCTAGCAAGATGTTCGAGACGATCAAGTCGATCACTAAGAAGGGTAAAAAGAGGAGAAAGCCGATTTTGAAGGCGGATGACAACTCTGAAACAGTAAATGCGGGAATAAGCACCAGCATAGAATCCTCTTTTAGAGCCTTTGCGCGCTCTTCTGGCCAAAGTACCCTAGCGGTACGCATAAAAAATAACCTGTCTTTTGGGTCAGAGTGTTTATAAAGAAACCCCTGAATGGGCTTAACGCCAACATCAAATGCCTGTATAATGCCCTCTCTACTCGTGTAACTAATCTCCTTTTGGGTGAGCGCATCATAAGTATCCTGAAAAACGGGGGCCATGACATAAATGCTCAGCATCATCGCCAAAGAGTTAACCACCATATTGGGAGGAATCTGCTGAATGCCAAGCGCATTCCGGATCAAACTGATCACTACGACTAATTTCAGGAATGATGTCACGGACATCAGCACGAATGGCGCTAATGCCAACGCGAACAAAAGGAACATTATCCCGAATGTATTGTTCGAAAAATCAACCATTCTTCGTAAAGCGAGTTATCCGAACAGCCATTTGCTCCCCTACTTTCACTAATTCGCCAGTGCCTATTTTTTTTCCATTCGCTCGTATAACTATCGGCATATCGATGGGGTTATCCATCTTAAAAGTGAATCCGGGCTGAAGTGTTTTTAAATCGCCTACCTTGACAGTCTTTTGGCCCACTTCGAAGGAAAGCTTCACGGGAAGAGCATCTATACCCTTATGCGTTCCGTTTAATTCAGCTAGTTCATCTACTTCGTTGTCTTCATCTTCAACATCGTCTTCAAACTCAGCTTCCTCTTCGGAAACTTCTGAAGGCTCCTCTTCATCCTCGAGTAAAGGCTCTTCTTCATCTTCAAATGCTTCTTCTATTTCATTCATAAGTTTTTCCAAAGTTATTTGGCCATCTTTGTAATTACCTTCAAAAATATATTTATTGGCAAGAACGACATTATATTGACCCGATTTTATTGATGAAAGGTCGTCTAAGAGCAATAAGTCATTCCGTTCAACACTCTTCCAATCATTGAAAGAAACCGCTTCGTTGGCAAGGATTAACTTCACGTCTACATCAATGTCATCGCAAATTAAATTGTCTGCATACAGGTCTTTAGGAAAACGGCTTAATAATAATGGAATAAAATCTTCGTTAAAGGCGAGGTGCCCAAACCGAGAAAATGTTTCATCCTCTTTTTGAACCGTAAAATAAAGTTTATGTGCGTAGTCATCGTCTTTCAATGCCTCATGGAGTGAAACCGTCTCTATGGTTACCGGAAGGCCAAAAAGGCTTTCAAGGTTATCCAAAAGCGGTTGGTTGATAGATTCAAACACCACAGGGCATAGATCCTTTTCCAGATTACCCAATTCTAACTCGGGGTACTCTTGAGTAAAAAAGGAAACAGGAGGCATATCCGCAAGGCCGAGTACGATATCGTGCTCCCCTACTTTTAACTTAATGCCTGCCAATGCTTGATACTCAGAGGAGGCTTGCCTAAATTGTAATCGGCATGGGGTAGCCCCCATCTCAAATGCGATTTCTCTAGCACGCCCAATGGCTACGTTGCTTAGTCGGACTTCATCCGCGGACAGTTTTTTTAACACTAGCTTGGGGTTCATTACAAATTAAGTATGAATATCAGATTTTTTATAGGTCAAATTACCCTGCCATTTGAATCAACGGCCAGATCTGCCACTTCTTTCATCGCCTCTTTCATCCAGAATGTCAATGTTTATGTTATCTGTCTTCAGGCGCTTCTGCAGAAAACGCTGCAAATGAGTCAACGCGTTTCCTTGTGAAAATAAGTGGGCTGCCCCATCAGTGCGTATGAAGAACTGAAATTGTAATACGCCTGCTTCTTGAAAAATTCTAATTTCTGTACCTGCTAAAACAGACTCTTTACCGATTGTTATCTGGCACATGCGGGGTTGACCTATGTCTTCTCGAGAGACCGCCATTTTAGCCGCGACTTCCATTGCTTTATGAACATCAGCAAGATTACCTGAGGCCCCTTTACCTTCACCGGAAGGGTTCGTATCGGTAAACGAGGACAAGAGTCCTCGAAGAATACTATCCCCTAAGTTCTGTATCAATAAACTCTCTTTGGCATCTTTTTCAGCTGTCTTATAATCCTGCTTAGCCAGCCCACGCATTGTACGAGTTTTTTTGGGGCGCAGGGTCTCTTCTTCAAAAAAATGAAGTTTTTTCTGATTTCTTCCTGTTATACGATTCTCTCCCATTGTTATTCATTAGGTTGAGAAAATGGATCAGGTCGGGATTGATCTTGTTCTTGAGATTGCCCCTGTTGTTGTCCGCCTTCACCTTGACCTCCGCCGCCTTGGTCGCCACCGCCTTGGCCTCCGCCACCTTGCTCACCTCGTTCATCGTTAACGGAAATATTAATATTCGTTTGCTTTAACTGAGTTTGCAGGAAGTTTTGTAAATCTTGAACGGCTGATTGCTGCTGCATAAGGTTAGCCGCCGCATCCGTCTTTACAAAAAATTGGAATTGCAGTTCTCCTCCTTTTTCAAATACACGTATATCAGTACCTGCCAGAATAGACTCTTTACCAATCGTCACTTGGCACATTCTATCTTGCCCGTGCTCTCCTTTAGAAACGGCCATACTGCTGATAACCTCCATTGCGGCATTGACCGTTGCAACCCGATCGCCTTTACCCACATCCGGGCGCGCTTCAGTTGCAAAATTGACCATTCCTTTAATAATGGTATCCCCTAATTGCTGAACGACTACTTTATCCGTAGCGGTTAAGGCTCCTTCTTTTCTAGCTGTTTCTGATCCTTCTTCTTTTTTTCCTGCGCCTTTTTTATCATGAATATCTTTCTTATCCTTATCGTCAATATCCTTCCTGTCCTTCTTATCGATGTCTTTCTTGTCCTTATCATGAATATCTTTCTTATCCTTATCGTCAATATCCTTCCTGTCCTTCTTATCTTTATCGATGTCCTTCTTGTCCTTATCGTCAATATCTTTCCTGTGGTCTATATCTTCATCGCCATCAGGTAGATCCACTTCTGCACGTTTGCCCGGCTGAACGCCTACTTTAGACTCTTCCTTGGAAAGCATATGTTTAAATATAGTGGACATACGATTCAAAAAGCTTTTCTGGGTAGTGTCTTGCTCTCGTTCCTTTTCACCCAAAGTTTTCTGAAAATGTTCCTGGGTTCTATTCGGGATCTTCTGCGTAGCCATATCCTCCAGCTTCTTATTCTCACTTAGCGTGTGCTTTATCCCCTTGGGGGCACCTGATTCTATTTTATCTTTTCCACTCATTGTATACTACCCTTTGCTATTCCGATTTTTTGTAATGTTCTTCCATTTCCTTATCCGCCAAAGCTTCCTGCTCTTTCTTCCAATCTTGTAGCCAACTTTCCTTATGTTGGGAGATTTTTTCTAAATCGATAATCGTACGCATATGGATTGCTTTTGCTTCTTTCAACTTTTCTTTTGCGTTCTCAACTTCTTCTTTTGCCTTCTCTAGCGCTTTTTTTAAGGCATCCTCCTTTTCTCGTAATTCGGCTACATCTTGTTTGAGCTCGGTAATTTTTTCTCGTTTAACTTTTTGTTTGATAATGCGTTTAAATAACCTGTCTTCTTCCGCTACACGCCAGACTTTGTAATCTTCCAGCTTTTTATCTGCTTTCTTCTCTTCTTCTTCCGTTTCTTTTAAGTGGACAACCGCGCGATAGACTCCTTCCTGGGCTTTTCTTTCTCGAAAATGCCTTACTTTAAGAATGGTTTCCAACTCATAGGCCATATACGTTATCCTTCAACAATTGCAATCAGCGCCTCAACGGCTTCTTCATAAGAAGTGCCTTCTTCAAGGTCTTGTTTTAGAAAATTATTAATGTCGTTAATCTTATCAATTGCCTCATCAGCTTCAGCATCAGAGCCTTTTTTGTACTCTCCTATACGCAAGAGTAACTCTACTTCTTGGTACTTGGCTACAAGTTCACGCACACGGTTTGCCGCAGTTCTATGCTCATCATCAACGATTGAATTCATGACACGGCTGATACTAGCCGTAATGTCAACAGCAGGATAATGGGCTTTGTTAGCCAATTTACGGGAAAGAACAATATGGCCATCCAATATTGATCTCGTTTCGTCTGCTACGGGTTCCGTCATATCATCCCCTTCAACCAATACGGTATAAAGAGCGGTAATAGAGCCAACGTCAGAATTACCAGCGCGTTCCATTAATTTTGGTAATACAGAAAATACAGAGGGTGGGAAGCCTCTTCTTGTAGGAGGCTCGCCGGCAGCGAGGCCAATTTCACGCTGAGCACGCGCAAATCGGGTGACCGAGTCCATCATAAACAACACGCGTTTACCTTGGTCTCGGAAATACTCAGCAATCGCTGTGGCCACATAAGCCGCTTTCAATCGTTCCATGGCGGGGCGATCCGAAGTTGATATCACCAACACCGTCTTCTTCATCCCTTCTTCGCCTAAATCTCGTTCAATAAATTCTCTTACCTCACGGCCCCGTTCCCCCACAAGCGCTAGTACGCTGACGTCTGACTCGGTATTCCGAATAATTTGCCCCAATATGGTACTTTTACCGACACCTGCTGCCGCGAATATACCCATTCTCTGCCCTTCACCACAGGTCAAAATACCATCCAACACGCGTAAGCCTAATGATAACGGGCGATCGATAACATTCCGCTTTAATGCATTGGGGGGATCCGCATATACAGGGTAATAACCTTCAATTTCAAGAGGCCCTTTTACATCTTCATCTAAGGGATTACCTAAACCATCCAGTACGCGGCCAAGTAATTTGGGTCCAACAGGTACTTGGTGCATTCTCCCTAATGGAATCACTTCTGTTGAGGAGGATATACCGGTTAAATCTCCCAAGGGGGTCAGCAAAGCTGCATCCCCTAAGAACCCGACCACTTCGGCCAGCAACCCTTGCTTTTCCCAGGGGCACTTAAGGCTGCATAATTCGCCCACTTTTACGCGGGGCACAGATGCTTTAATAATGGTACCAACAACTTGCAATACCCGGCCTTTCACTTCAATCGGCTGGGATTCCTCAACACCTCGTTGCAATAAGTTGGTTATAAACTGTAGTGACTGATCAGACATAAAATAGTTCCGCCTACTGTACTATACCATATAAGCGTACAAATTGCGAATGGGGTAGCTCTTTTTTTGAACTTTTACAATACCCCGACATTTTAAAATAGTCAAACAACGCTCAACATTTCTCTTACAAGCGTATTTTGATTCCTCTACGCAAATAAGTAGGCACATCCAAGTCTTCTCCATTAAACAGATTTTGCTCCGTTTCATCAAAAAGCCCTCTATTCTCCGGCTTATTATGATCTATCAGGAAGGACAATTCGGAATAATCAACTTCGGATTCTAAATTCAACTCTTGCTGTTGCAGCGGGTACGGGTAAACCGGCAATTCTTTTGGGGTTGATTTCTTATCATCGCGTGAAATGACTCCTTTAGTAGCGCTTTTTTTAGGAGCACGGGCACTTGCCTTACCCATCACGCAAATGTCCACATAATCCTTTTTATTGGGATCAATAACTGCGCCTATAATAGTCGATTCTTTGCTGCAAAACTTACCTGCCAATGTCGCTAACGCTTTGTTAATATCCCCTAAGGTCAAATTCTTCCCTCCGATGATATTGACTAAAAGTCGCTCTGCTTGCCGTGTTTGCTGTGGAACAAACAACATCGGGCAAAGTGATAGATCGTCCAATGCTTTCTGTAAAAAATTTTCTCCTTCACCTTGGCCAAGCCCATAAAGTGTCTTGCCGCCTGGTTCCGCAAAAACATTTTTCAGGGTAGCAAAGTCTATGTTAATCATACCCGTTTGGCGTATAACTGATAAAAGGGCCTTCACGCCACGCAGCACCCATTGGCTAGCTGCTTGAAAGGCTTCTAATACCGTTGCTGTAGGTTCAAGCTCCTGTAAAAGCAAATCATTTGGCAAAAGGATCACAGCACCGGATTCTACTCGCAACTCCAGCAATGCGTTATTCGCGGCTTCATGCTTTTGTTTCCCTTCCAGGGTAAAGGGTAGGCACGCAAAGCAAAACACCAAAGAACCTTGCCGCTTGGCTTCTTTAACTAATAGAGGGGCTAAACCGCTACTGAGCCCACCTCCTAAGCCAACGACCACAATTAATAAATCTACCCCTTCAATGAGCTTTCTTAACAGGGGCATATCTTCTTGAGCAATTTTTCGCCCAATATCGGGATTGCCACCGGTACTCAGCCCACGGGTCACATTTTTACCAATTAAGTGCTTATCGCTTAGGGTGGATGCCGCCAGATTGTTGGCATCTGAATCGATATAGCTCAACTTCAGGCCGTTTATGTTCGATTGGCTGAGAAAGCCTAATATGTTGCCTCCTGCCCCTCCTATACCGAGCACTTTTATATTTGTGTTTAATGGAGCAAAATTAACCATATTGAATGCTTAGCGTTTAAAAAATTTACCCATCTTACCTAAAAGGCCTCTCCCCGATCCTTTATTCTGCCCCGAACCCGATTTCTGTGACGCATTCAACGCATAATGCAATAGCCCTAATGGGGTGCTGTATTCAGGTGATTGTAAATTATCACTGGCCCAAGATGGGTTTTCCCCTACTCTCGTTGCCAACCCCAATACTTCTTCAGCAGATTTAGTGATATCGCTCAACTGAGCGGTTCCACCGGTAATAATGGCTCCACCGGCAAGTTCTTCTAATTTTACAGATCCTTCCAGTTGCCTGCGTATGAGCGAAAAGAGCTCTCCTGCTCTGGCTTGTAATATATCATATAATGCTTCC
Organism: Verrucomicrobia bacterium CG1_02_43_26; assembly: GCA_001872735.1. Classification (NCBI taxonomy): domain Bacteria; kingdom Pseudomonadati; phylum Verrucomicrobiota; species Verrucomicrobia bacterium CG1_02_43_26. Next base: position 40,141 of record MNWT01000016.1, read on the forward strand.
CGGCGTATTACACGCTTCTCTTGGTCTACTTTTATTTCATCGCTTCGTGTATCCTCATCCACATAAGCTTTACCGTACTCCGTTTTTAAATACTCTGCCTCATCACAACTGACGCGTACTCCCAAGCTAATATCATTGGTGAAGTGATCCCCTCCAACCGCGATAACTCCCGTATAAACAATATAACTGTCTTTATAGACCACAAAATCCGTTGTGCCACATCCAATATCAATCACCAATACACCGTTCTTTTTTTCAATATCACTGGCTACCATACACCCGGAGGCAATACTGGAGACAATCATATCTTCAACTTGCATCCCAAAGCCGTTAATAATATGTATCTGGTCTCTTATTCGGCGAACATCACCGTGAATGGACCAATAGCCTACTTCTAATTTTCGGCCTTCCATGCCAAAGGGGTTTTCCACTGTCCTACCATCCACTTTAAATTCATTTTGCACATGGTGTATGTAAACACGATTTTGCTCCAGTTCCCTGCTTTTCGCCTCTCTCACCACACGGCTGATATCTGCTTTAGAAACCCGATGGTCAGACGCGCTTACATTAATGCTGCCTGTGTCGTAGAATCCATTCAAATGTCTTCCTGTCTGAGAAAGATACACGCTCTCGAGCTCTATTCCGCCACTTTTTTCAGCTTGCGATATAGCCGCATGGGTTGCCTGGCTCGCTCTTTCGAAATTAATAATTTCTCCCTTTTTAACACCGGATGATACACTTTCCCCTAAGCTAATTATATTTAAGCTTCTTCCATTCACAATTTCACCCACTAATACCGCTACTTTTCCAGTACCAATCTCTATAGCGCCTACTATCTTACTTTTGCTCATCTCTTATTGCTACAAATACTAACGTGTATACTGTTTCTTTGTTATATTTTTATCTTTAAATTGTACCGCTGCTTCACTCCCTAGCGCAAGATCTATTCTCCTCACATTCGGCATCTGGTAGCGGTAAACATAATTCAGAATATAGTCTAGTCGGTCAAGCTGTTCTAGGTAATCTCCCATCGCGAAGATGATCTTTGCTTTACTCTTGGTTAACACATCAATTGTTTCGTTCTCAATCCGAGTACCTTCTTTTAAAAAATCACTGGAAACGGCTATAAATTGCTTAAATAGATCTGGTTTGTATTTTTTGACGGTCATCACAAACTCAGCAATGGGCTGAAGGTTTTTTACGCTTTCATTCCCGTTTTTATCTATACTGATAGCAGCGCCGCCGAGAAAGGGGAGCTGTTTGAGCGCTTCTCGAGAATAACTATACCCGGTATATAGATGCCCTTCAGGCGAAACCAGTAATCGCTTCAATTTACCCTGACTGTCCTTAAGCGCGATACTCATAATCGGCTGGTATTCCTCTATCGTGATCTTCAATTTATCAGGGAACTCTCGCTCGAGCGTTGCGTGCTTTATTTGGCCAAAGCTCTCTAATTGTTTCCGCAATTTATACAAATTAACTTCCATTAACTTCGTTTTTCGGGGCAACTTTAAATACTTTTGTAGCCACTTTGGGGTTAACACGCCGTTGGTCTCCATCACAATTTGATCAATCGCATTGCCTGCCGAGCGAGTGGTCAGTACGTTTGCCTCGGGTACATAATAACGGTAGGTAAAGAAAGCAATTGTGAGCAAGAAGAGTCCTATAAACCCGTATCGCTTTAGAATATGAGCCAGTTTCTTCTTTTTGGCCAGGGGAGTAATAGCTTTACTGGAAGAACCTTGCGTTATATTCCGCCATGTCTGCCCTTTTTTGTCTCTCTTTTTACCGCCGGCCATGTCTTCTGTTTAAACGGTTAGTAGCTTAGATTTAAAACGTTGCATCGCTGGCATAACGATTTGTCGGCACAGTTCATCACTATCATACCCCATGCATTTGCCGCTATCGGGGTAGATACTCGTGGGTGTCATACCTGGTATTGTGTTTAATTCCAGAAAATAGGGTGTCTTACCGTCTTCTACCATCATATCCACTCGCCCAAAATCTCGACAACCACAGGCAGCAAAGGCGACTTCTGTCATATGCTGTATTTCTTTAAGCACGTCCGCTGAGAGGTTAGCTGGTAGCTCATGTTTGGTTAGCCCGGGTGTATATTTGCGAGCGTAGTCATGAAACCCGCCTTCCGGATTAATGCCGACAACTCCCATGCTTTTCCCGTTAAGCACACCTATGCTAACTTCTGGTCCGAAAATCCGTTTCTCAATCATCCAGTACCCTGGGGCTAATATCTCCAACGCATCAGAAATTTCTTTTTCTCCTGAAAGTAAGCTTACGTCCAGGGTACTTCCTCCGCAAACCGGCTTCAATACAACATCATTGCCTAACTGGCCTGTTACCGTTTTCGCGTCGGGTTTATTATCCAAAGTAAAGGCAATGCTTGGCGTAAGGCGAACCCCGTGTACAGCCACTTTCTGCTTTGTAAGGATTTTATTCATACAAATGGCACTGGATTCAACATCCGATCCCACGTAATGAATGCCCATAGCTTCCAAAATCTTCTGGGCTTTCCCGTCTTCTCCAAATTCACCGTGCATTAAGGGAAAGGCAATCGAGTTATCCGTAAAATGTGTTCTCGCAATTTCCGGTTTATCAATGTCGACTAATTCAACGTCAAAATTGAGTTTCAGCTCATGGTAAACACGCTTACCGGACATCAGGGAAACCGCGCGTTCATTCGATATCCCACCATACAGGATAACAATTTTAGGATAATCACTTTCTTTCATAATAGTTCACTCCATTTCTTCCCTAATAACAATACTTCGGGCTGCAAATCAATTCCGGTGGCTCCGCGTACTTCTTCCCGAGCTTTTCGCACCAAGGCAATTACGTCCGCGCACTTTGCGTTTTTTTTATTAACAATAAAGTTGCCATGAATCGTTGATATCTCTGCCCCACCGTATTGGCTGCCTTTTAATCCGGCTTCTTCAATCAACTTCCCGGCATAATTGCCTTCAGGATTCTTAAACATACACCCCGCACTGGCTTCTTTTGGCTGAGAAGATTTTCGCTTTTGTGAAAACGATTCCATAATTTCACGAGATGGTGTTTGTGCTCCCGCTTTTTCTAATTTGATAATGGCTCCAATAGCTACCTGTTCCTGAAGTTCTTTGCAACTACGGTAACTAACGGTTAACTCTTTTTTCTTATATTCAATCAACGACCCTTCGCTTGAAATCGCGCTCACGCTTTCCACAACATCAAAGGTCTCTTTCCCCATAGCCCCAGCGTTCATGCGTAATGCACCGCCTAGCGTGCCCGGAATACCTTCCCAAAACTCAAACCCGGTATAGCCTAGTTTACAAAGGCTTCCACAGAGTTCTTTCAATCTTATCCCAGCGCCTACTTTTAGCGTATCGTCTTTAAGCACTTCAATAGAGCGCCAATGCTCGTGGTTCAGTCTTAATACCAGTCCATCAAATCCTTCATCAAGAACAACAACATTTGATCCTCTACCTAAAACAAACATCGGGCACTCGTTATTACGCACCCACTTGAGTATCTGCATCAAATCATCAACATTTGCTGGCTCGGCATAAAATTTTGCCGCGCCTCCAACACGCAGGGTCGTCTTCGATGCCAGTATTTCATTTTCTTTTAATACCGTTGCCTCACTCACGCTTTCCTTTAATTTCGTCCAACTGCCTCTCTGCCTTTTTTCTTTTAGGATATTCACAAATTGATATGCCCAATGTTCAATATCCCCCGCTCCAATAAAAAACACATCAACAGGTAATACACTACTCAACACGCTTGGCAAAATCCGATCTTCCAATTCAGTATAGGTTTCAATCAAACACATATGCTCGTTATCACTTCCCGCAGCTTTTAAAATAGCCTCTGTCTTCTCTCCTGAGGATTGCTGTTCACTCGCTGCATACACGGGTAGCAAATAGACTTGTGCGTCTTTAGTCGTTTCAAAAACAGCGGCAAATTCTTTCGCATATGCTTTTGTCCGCGTATATCTGTGGGGTTGAAATATAATGAAACACTCACGCTGTTCTTTACGGGAAACACTTTCCAAAAAGGCGCTTATCTCGGCTGGATGGTGGGCGTAATCCGCCATCACGCGTATATTATCGTTCTTATATAAGAGATCTTGCCTACGGTTGACCCCACAAAACTCATCCAAATTACCTGCGATATTTGTATCCAAAAGTTCCTTACAAACAGATAAAGCCCCCAGGTAATTCATTGCGTTAAATAAGCCGTACACCGGAACAATCGTTAGCACGCCTGTTTCTTTCCCAAAGCCTTTACCTAAGGTAACAGCTAACCCATCATCCACTTTTTCAACGGCGTTGAATGTATAATCGCCGTTTTCACCAAAGGTACATAGCGTGCGCTGAAAATCTTTTGCCAGGGTTTCGAATTCTTTAGGAAGCACTACCGTTTTCTTTGTTCTGTTAAACAATCGTTTAAACGTATCTTCCAGATCTTTTGGGCTTTTATAGCGGTCGGGATGATCCCAATCAAAGTTGACTACTAGCGTGAGTTCTGGGGAAAACTTCTCAATCGTGCCATCACTCTCATCCACTTCGGCTACTACCCAATCAGAAGAATGAGATACTTTAGCCGGATTTTTGTTCGGGTCTTTAAAGAAGGCTCCTAGCACGTATCCAAAGTCAAATCCAAGTCGCTCTAAGCAATGAATCAACATCGCTGTTGTCGTTGTCTTTCCGTGGCTGCCTACTACAGCAACTAGTTTTTTTCCCTTAAGCACTTCTGCTAAAAATTCACCGCGTCTAAACTGCCGCAAACCATGCTTCCTTACTTGCTCGGATAGCGGATGCTGTGATTTGATCGCACTTGAGTAAACAAATATCCCGGCTTCCTTTAATCGCTCTCCATCAGTAACAACTTCAATATTATTTTTTTTTAATAGGTTTGCTACAGGGGGTTGCAGGTTATCATCGTATCCATATACTTGATACCCGTTTTCAGAAAGATAAATGGCTAATGGGCACATGCCCATGCCGCCTACCCCTGCCATAAAAATTGTTTTTTCTTTATCTACTTTCATCTCCCCAAAATACTAAACACCATGTAATACACCGTCTGGTAGTTCAACGCGGCATAATTGCTCTAAATCATCCGCTATTAAATCCACACTGCTGTACGGCTCCAGTCTTGCAAGATTAGAGCGAAACTTATCTAACAGCCATTCATTATTGATCACTTCCAATACTTCGCTATATAGTTTGTGCAACATCATTTGCGAGAGCACAATGCCGCCGCCTTGTTGTTCTAAAAAGGATGCATTGGACAGTTGATGATTATCGGCAGCCCATGGATATGGAATCAAGATGGATGGCGCGCAACATCTTACCAACTCCGCAATACTACCGGCTCCGGCACGAGAAACCACCAGATCCGCGCAGCTGTATAAGGTAGCCATATTGTCAGAAAAGGGGGTAAATACGATTTGGGTGCGTAAGCCGCTAGAGGAACGGTAATCTATCTTCCCTTGCCGACCGCGCTGCATACCGGTAACACAATATACGTTAATACCCATTTCACCTAATTTTTCTCCGTACTCAATCACCCACTCCGTCAGGATTGAAGCGCCTTGGCTCCCACCGATCACGAGCAGCCACTTTCCTTCCGTTGTTATACCTAGGCGTTTTCGGGCTTCCAATTGGCCTATTTTTCTGATCTCCTTGCGTAAGGGGTATCCAAAATGCCTCACGGTCTTTGGGGGCAAGCTTTTTAAATGCACGCCTACGGGTAGGTAAACTCGTTTAGATAGGGCACTCAGGGCGCGAATCGCTTTTCCTGGGTTTCTGTTAGCTTCATGCAAAACAATGGGGCAACCTAATAAATATCCGGCTACAACAATCCCCATGGTAATAAACCCGCCAAAACCAACAATCACATCGGGTCTCTTTTTTTGTAGAAAGTGAATGGATGAATATAGACCAATGATCTGGTTCCCAATAAATTTCATCAACTTCCAGGGTTGTAATGAAAAGCCACTCCCGGGTAATTTTATAAAATCAAGTTGGGGATATTTCTTCAATAGCCGCGCATCTACACCTTTCTTGCTGATCACTAAACAACACTCGTGTCCTCGCTCTATCAGGGCTTCCGCTAATGCAATCCCTGGAGACAAATGGCCCCCGGTTCCTCCACATGATATCACAAAATAACTCATAGTTCTCGCGCCATCGGTAACGGCGATTTCGCCCAATTCCTAAATACGTTTAAAATCAATCCCACAAAGGAATACATAACTATTAAATTAGATCCTCCATAACTGATAAAGGGTAAGGACATTCCTTTCGTGGGCAACAACCCGGTCACAACGCCCATATTTATCAGTGCTTGAAACACTATAAAAAAGAGAGCGCCAGCCACTAAAATAAAGTGGTACAGGGTCGGCGCGTTTTTTAGGCTTATGTATCCGACAATAAAGATCATCAAAAACAAGATCGCTATCCCAGCTGTGAAAAAGAATCCTAGCTCTTCCCCGATCACTGGAAAAATAAAGTCATTATGCGCTTCTGGTAAAAAGGCCATTTGCTGTCTACCTTGCCCAAGGCCTTCTCCATAAAGTCCGCCCGCGCCAAATGCCAAAATACCTTGCCATAGCTGGTACGCTCCATCGCTTTTATTACCTTCAACATCCAAAAATGCTGTTATTCGTTTTAACCGTATAGGGTCAAAAAAGACCGCCACGGAAAATAGAAATACGGCCCCAAATAGGCTTGGCAATAGGTATATCAGCCGCGCCCCGGATAAAAATAATAATCCCAATCCCACACAACCGCACAAAAACGCGGTTCCAAAGTCTGGTTCTACTAATACGAGTATGCAAAATACTCCTATCCATATACCTGGAAGTATGTATCCGTGTAGAAAGCTGTCTATCCGTCTTTGATTATCAGACAGGTATCGCGCCAACACAAGCACTAGTGCAATCTTTGCAAGGTCAGATGGCTGTACATTTATCACGCCTAATCCTATCCAACGTTGCGCCCCGTTAACGCTTTTGCCTATCCCAGGTATCAACACAAGCACGAGTGCTAGTAGGGCTCCCGCGGCTACCACATATGCGTATTTTTTTATTTTTTCAATGTCTACAAACATCAACACGATCCCGGCTATAGTAGCTAGGGTGAGTGCTATTGTTTGCTTCAAAAAAATGTTCTGGCGTTCCGCGCTAAAAGATTGGCTGGCACTCGCTAAAGTGACCAGCCCTACAATCGTCAGAGAAATTACGGCAAATACAATCACTGCATTCACCCCCAAATGCCAATTACTCGTCTGCCATTCTCTTAGCTTTTTTAACATTGGCTAAATATTTCATGCATTCAATATTAGCTCTCAGTTTTTCCTACCTGCACAACAGGTATTTCCTCGTCTAATTCAAATAACGCATCGTCCATATCTTCAATCTGCTCCACTTTCGCTTCTCCTATGATTCTTGGAGATCTCGTTTGCTCTTCTTCAACACCAAGAACATCTGCGGCCGCATAGGAAGTTTCGCTTCTATTTGCAGCATTTACAGGGCTCGTATTAATCTGTGGTATTGCTTTCGGTGCTGTCTTATTTCCTTTAACAGCTAGCTTTTGGCCAACACGTAGTTTCTTAGGATCACTAATACTATTCATCTCTTGTAAAGCACTGACACTCATACCATAGTACGAAGCTATGCTAGAAAGGCTTTCGCCGGGCTCAACAACATGTATGTCCGATTCAGAAAAATTCATGTCAGCTGGCTTTGCAGTGCTGCTTTTTGCAGATGCTAATGCTGGCTGGCTGTTATTTGCGGATATTCCTGGTATCGTAAGTTCTTTACCGGCATAAATTGTAGCGCTCTTCATCCGGTTCGCTGTCTTAATGTCGTCTATCGATACATTGTAACGGCTTGCAATTCCTGACAACGTGTCCCCGTTACGCACTTTGTAACGCATACCTTCGCTGCTGTTCATTGCCTTCATACTGCTCTTCTGTGCGTTGTCTGTAGTCGCCGCAATGCCGGGAATTTTTAACTTTTGCCCAACTTTTAATACGCTTTGTTTATTTAGCTCGTTCAGCTCCATGATATCTACCATGGGCACGTTAAAGCGTTTTGAAATTACCCATAATGAATCACCGGATTTTACTACATATTCTGTCGACGCCGGCTCGGCCACTTTTGGCTCCACTATAAGCGCGTTCATGCTCACTTCTTTAACAGAGGTTATCGGTGTCAACAATTCTGTACTACCGGGCTTCGTTGGCTTAGCCCGCTCTGCTGTACTATCCGAGCCATTAGCGGCGGGGCGTCTTGGCACATAGCGAGTACTCGCTACCGTAGCGTTCTCCGTCTCTTGTGCCCTCACGGCTTCTTTACTCGGGCCGTACGCATTCATCGCACTGCTCTTTTCTCCGGATGAACCGCTACCGGATTCTTCTACTGTCTTGCATCCAGGCTGGACCATCAGCAAAACAATCGCTAAAACGTGAAAAACAAACACAACGCTGACTATTTTTAATATCTTCATAGGTTACAAAAGGCTTTATTTAGGTATATTGGCTTTCGATTCATGTTTCAACCTCAAAACGATTTCTTCATAACAATTCCCTCGGTGAGCATAATTATCAAACATATCGTAACTGGTAAATCCAGGGCTAAAGACAATATCAGTCTCACTTCCTTTATATTTCTCGCTATATGCATACGCGCACTTAACTACTTCTTCTAAGGTCTTGCAAATCACGGATATCCCTCCTTTTTCTTCTATATTTTTCTGCAACTTCTCTGCTTCATCTCCTATTAAGAACGCCATTGCTATTTTATCGTAAATAGCATCAATCAACTTCTTGGTATCGAGCCCTTTACCGGCTCCTCCGCCTATCCATATAATGGGTTTCTCAAATCCTCTGAGCGCTGCTTGTGTCGCGTGGAAATTCGTTGCCTTAGAGTCGTTCCAAAAGCTCACCTCTCCTATTTTGGCTACTTTCTGCAAACGGTGTTTGGGTAGTTTAAATGCGCTGGCAGCTTCTAATAATATAGCTAATGCGTAATCTTTTTCCACCCAATACTTTCTTGCAATGGCAAAGTTTTCGGATTGCGGGTATTTCTCAAAAATGGTTCCTGTTGGCATGTGACTCTGATCTTCAGCAATATAGAGGTTAGCGGGCATCGTTTTATTCATTTTTTTCGCCCACTGATATACACTTTCTCCAATAATCGCTATTCCGTTTTGTAGTCGTTCGATCAGGTTCCACTTCGCGTTAAAGTATTTCTCCATCGTCTGATGACGATCCATATGATCTTCATCAAAATTCGTCCACAAAACAGCGTCTGGCTGGAGGTATTTTAAATCTTCACTTTGAAAGGAGCTTGTCTCACAAACAGCAACCGCTGCTTTGTCTTCAAAGTTTCTCCAAAATCCAGAGAGGGGTGACCCATTATTCCCCACCGCGATTGCTTTTTTCCCTAGCTGGCAAAGCGCCTGAGCCATAAACTCCGTCAGGGTTGTCTTCCCGTTCGTCCCCGTAACGGCTATAATCTCGCCTTGCCAAAACACCGCCGCAAAATCCATTTCAGCCAAGCAGGTGCATCCGTTCTCTCTAGCTAATTTAAGCCAGGGATGCTCTTGCGAAAACCCGGGGCTGTAAATAACTAAATTATGCTGTTTTGCTGCTATAGAATCAAATACCGAACACTCCAAACATTTTTCATCATAAACAACATACGCTGCCCCCATTACTTTCAACAGGTCAACCACAGCCTTACCCGTCACGCCTTTCCCAAAAACACCTACAGGTCTCTTCAGTAATGGCGCTATCGTTTCGGGTATTGCTAGCATATTAAAATAACGGGCTTATCTTAGTTTCAACGTTCCTAGTCCAATCAGGCCAAAAACAAGGGATAGTATCCAAAATCGTATGACAACTTTATTCTCATGCCAATTCTTTAGCTCAAAGTGGTGGTGTATCGGTGCCATGCGAAATATTCTTCGTTTGGTTAATTTATAACACCCCACTTGCATAATCACAGAGCTCGCTTCCATCACGAATATTCCGCCAACAATCACCAACGTAAGGGGCTCATGCACCATAAAGGCAATTGCGCCGATCAATCCGCCTAAGGCCAGCGACCCTGTATCACCCATAAACACTTCTGCCGGGTGGCAATTATACCATAAGAATACAAGTGCCGCGCCTAACACGCTACTACACACAATTGTTAGTTCGCCCGCGCCGGGAATGTATTGTATAAATAAATACTCTGATATAATGCTATTTCCGGTCACATACGCCATCACTGCGTAAACAAGCGCAACGGTAATGGTGCAGCCTATGGCTAACCCGTCCACACCGTCTGTCAAATTAATCGCGTTACTTGAGCCTGCCATCACTAAAAAGAAAAACAAAAATGCAAACCAAACGGGCATCATGTTCATCACGGGTGCTTTATAAAAGGGAACCCATAATTGGCTCATCAGGCTGTGTGATTCCGCATTCATCAGCAGGGCACCCAATGCCGCAAAGCTTAACAGTCCTTGGCCAATTAACTTCCATCTCCCGGACAATCCTTCTTTATTCTTTTTTACAACTTTCAGATAGTCGTCCGTAAATCCAATCACTGTAAGCCCTGTATAAACCAATAAGGCCACCATCACGTAAACATTCCATTCCGCGAAGATTAATACCGTAGGCAACACGCCCAAATAAATCAACAAGCCGCCCATCGTTGGGGTATTCTTTTTTCCGGAATGTTTTTCGGCAAGCTCCCTAAACTCTGAGGCGTCTCTCACACCTTCGGCCATCTTTAACTGCTTCAATCGTGCAAATAACCACGGTGCCAATGAAAAGCACACTACCATCGTAAACGCCATCGATAACGCGCTCCGAACAGTTATATATCGAAATAGCCGCAGCGGCCCCCACACATGCTCATAATCTGCTAAAAAACTTATCATATCACTTCTTCACGCAAAAATTCTTCATCTCTCGTCTTGCCTTTTCGGCAACAAATTCTCCAATTGATACACACGGCTGCCTTTCAAGAATACGGATCCTTCAAATTGTGATACCGCTTCTCTCGCCATTTCCGTATTTTCATAAAATGCTACTTTTGGCGCTCCATATCCGCGTTCTTCCAATGCTTTCCTGGTAAACATCGTCTCTTTGCCGATTAACACGACACTGTCGTTCTCTCTCAAGGGCACTTTCTTTCCAATGTCATAATGCGCGGCTTCGGATATCGACCCCACACCGGCTATCCCTCCAAGCACATACAGCCGTGGGTGTTCAGTAGGGGCAAACTCCGTAAACATTTCCAACGATTCATCAAGCGCTACAGGTAGGTTATTATAGCAATCTACGTAATAATACCGATCTCCAATCGTCACTGTCTCGCCTCTTAAATAAAGGGGCTCCCATAAACTTAATGCATCTTGTATCTTTTTTTCAAATACACCTAAATACCGCCCCGCAGCTATTGCCAAAACCATATTCGCAACCATGCCACGAATCATCGGCTTTAAGAGAAAGCTCACATGCCCCAAATCAGCGGACATAATATCAACGCCCAGTCCTGCCTTCTTCTTAGTATAACGATAGCGTATCACGCGCTCAGGGGAAATATCAGTAACCACTTCGTCTTCACGTGCTATGACGCAAATATTATCCTGTAACTCCCGAAACGCAGCCTGTTCCCAAGCACTGTTTGTCGTAAAAATGGTTCCGCCTTTTCTGGTTGCACGGGCTAGCTTGGCCTTTTCTTCCGCAATCGCCTCTATGCTCCCTAAATTATTCATATGTTGGGGGTAAACGTTTGTAACAATTGCGCAATCGGGCTCAATCATCTTCGCCAGCTTATCCATCTCGCCAACACGATCCATTCCGGCTTCAATCACACCGTACTGCTGACCTACTAACTCCAGTTCCATTAAATTCAAGGGCACACCTAGCAGGTTATTCCAGTTAATTCGGTTAACTGGGGTTTTGGGCAATCCAAAGAAACTTCTTAACATCTCTCTTGTCGATGTCTTTCCGCAACTTCCTGTCACGCCGACTAATTTTCCGGAATACTGTTCTCGGTGTCGGTGCGCAATCACATGAAACGCTTCTAGTACATCGGACACTTTTAATTGTGGTAACGTAATCGCATCATCATATTCCTGCACAATCGCTCCCGCAGCCCCATTCTTCTGAGCACTTTCTAGAAAAGCATGACCGTCTACTCCCTCTCCTTTCAGAGCAAGGAATATATCACCTTTTTTAAGTGTCCTCGTGTCGTTAGAAAAACTTTTTAAATCATCCTGCACAACAGGGCCATACCACTTTCCTCTGGTCACGCGACTGATTTCTTCGGCTTTCATTAGGATCTCGCTAACAATAAATGATTTAAAACTTCTTTTGCAACTTGCACATCATCAAAGGGTACAATTGTGTCCGCAAATTCTTGATACGTCTCATGTCCTTTACCGGCAATTAAGATGCAGTCTCCTTTTCGCGCGTTTTCAATTGCTTTGCGTATCGCTTCCTTCCGGTCACGTTCAAAGGCAATTAAATCGGGCTTGGTCACACCCGCGCGCATATCTTCAAATATTACTTCAACACTTTCTTTTCGTGGATTGTCAGAGGTTGCCCAACCAAAATCAGCATATTCTTGCACGGCTGCGGTCATCTTCGGTCTTTTTTGGCGGTCGCGGTTACCCCCACAACCAAACACAACAACAAGTTTTCCGGTTATAATCTTTCTCAACTCTTGCAATACATTCACGAGCGCTTCTTCCTTATGGGCGTAATCAACAATGACTTGAAATTCTTGCCCGGCTTCCACTCGTTGCATACGCCCAGGCACCCCTAGGAATGTCGCCACTTTGCGTGCCATCGTTTCCATATCGCACCCGTTTGCCCAGCCGATCGCCATCGCGTTCACTAAATTATAAACATTGTATTTTCCTAATAGCGGGCTCTTTACAATCGTCTTTCCGGTCGGCCAGCACAGGGTAAACTCGCTACCTTCGCTTGTATACGTAATACCTTCAGCTCTTATATCACATGCGGTATTAATCCCTGTCGTTAAAATCTCAATACGCCCTTCCTGAGTCACTTCATCTGCTAAGCGTTTTCCATAGGGATCGTCTATACTAATAATAGCTTTGCGCATAGTGCTGCCGCCTTCCGCCATAAAGAACAGGCGTTTTGCCCTATAATAGCTTTCCATGTCTTCATGGTAATCCAAATGCTCGGGTGTCAAATTCAAAAAGGCGCCTATCGCAAAGTGCAACCTGCTCACTCTCTGCTGGTCTATCCCATGCGAGCTCACTTCCATAAGGGCTTTCTTGCAACCGCTTTTGGCCATTTCATCCAGCATTCCGCAGGTATGAATAATCATAGGGGTTGTACGTCTGGATGCCATCGCCCGTTTCCCTAAATCATATTTCACAGTCCCTATCAAGCCAACGTCTCCTTTTTGCTCGCTGAGTAAATACTGCGCAAGCATGGTCACGGTGGTCTTCCCGTTTGTGCCGGTTACGCCAATGAGCTCTAATCGCTCATCAGGTAGCTTATAAAAGCGTCTGGCCACTTCAGCCATCACTCGGGGGACATTTTCCGCAACTATTTTCACCGCCGGGCTAAATCCGCTCAGGGGCTTTGCGGTCACGACACCCACTGCCCCTCGGCCGATCGCCTCAGAAACAAAATCCACTCCTTTATGCTGCGTCCCTTCTACGGCAAAAAATAAACTCCCTGGAATCACTTGCCTGCTATCATCGGTTATTCTTAAAACGGGTATGGTCTTCTCTCCGAATATCTTGCACTCCGTACCTTTAAATAGCTCTTTTATGGTAAAACTTTCTTTAATTCCTGCCATGGTCATCTCCTCTCCAGGCAAACAGTTTTTTCTGGCGTTCATCAATTGGCTGAACATTTAAATACTGAATCAGCTTTTCTGCAACATTTTTAAATCTCGGGGCTGCTACAACGCCTCCATAAGCTGTTCCACTAACCTTGGCATCATCAATCACAATTGTCATAACGACTCTCGGGTTATCATATGGAAAAAACCCTGAAAAGCTCCCTATGTGGTGGCTTGTTGAGTACTTTCCATTAATAATTTTTTGGCTCGTACCGGACTTCCCGGCCACACCAAAGCCTTTAACATCAGCGCGTCTGGAGGTTCCGTTTGGTCCCACTACTTCACTTAATAGCTTTGCCATCACTTTCGCGGTTCCAACGGATAATACTCGCCTTTTCACTTCTGGCTCATAGTTCACAATCGTATTGCCCGCATCATCAAATACTCGCATCACTACTTTAGGTTTCATCAATACCCCTCTGTTCGCAATCACAGACATCGCGTAATTCACCTGCAGGGCCGTAGCTCCAATAGCATGCCCCATAGGAAAGCGGCTAATCGTCAGCCCGTCCCAACGTTTCACATCGGCCACCATTCCGGAAACTTCCCCACCTGGTCCATATCCAAGCTTTTCACCAAATCCATACGCTTTTGCGTATTTATATAAACGGTTCTCACCGAGCAACATCCCCAAATGTGCCATTCCGCGGTTACTGGATTTCCTCACAACGTCCTCAATACTCAGTACGCCGAACTGCTTGTAATCTTTCGGCAACCGAACGATTCTTCCGTTATATTCTACTTTGCTAATACCGCAATCCACCTCATCGCTCAGTTTAGTAATCCCTTCTTCCAGGGCTGCGCTCGAGGCCACTATTTTAAAGGTCGATCCGGGTTCGTACACGTCAGATACCGATCGGTTCCTATGCGTGTCTAAATCATATTCCCAGAATTTATTAGGATCATAACTGGGGTAATTCGCCATGCCTAAAATATAGCCGGTGGTCGGCTCACTCACAATAATACTTGCCGATTGAGGCTTCAAGTCCGCTGCAATCAGCTCCAATTCTTCTTCGATCAAGTGCTGCACTACTGAATCAATCGTCAACGCAACATGATACCCATCATGCTTTTCCACTTCTCGCACGCGAAATTGCGCCATCTCGCGTCTTTTGCCATCGCGTTCAGACTCTCTCCAGCCGTCTTGTCCCCTTAAATAAAGGTCCATGTAATGCTCAACTCCCATCACAGCTTGTTCTTCTTTATTAACGTAGCCAAGAACATGCGCTGCTAGGTCACCGCCGGGGTATATCCGGTCAAATTTCCTGTTCCCGTAGACACCTTTAATTTTAAGAGCGGCTACTTTTTCATACAAATCTTCATCCATCATATCCACCAACTTCCGCCAGCGTATCAACCGCATCGCATCAGCATCTCCGGCAGTCGTCCCCCATGTTTTTTGGCGTAACAATGCTGCTAGCTCTTTGTAGGGCATCTTGATTAACTTCGCCAACACTGGCCACTTAGCCTCATCTTCTTCCAGCAACATCTGGGGATCAACGCCAAGCTCAATTACAGAGCGTGTCGTTGCCAAAACGTTCCCGCGGGCATCCACTACGTCTCCGCGACAGGCATGTATAATGTCAAACTTCTTCCTATTCGCTTCTACTATATCGTTCAAATGCTCTCTATTAAAGATATGCAAGTAGGACAATCGGCTCAAAACCGCCATAAAGGCGATCAAGACGACTGTCCCCAAGAGTTTATATCTATAACTGGATACAAATGAGCGGTTCATCTATCCTTCAATTAGTGAATGGTTCCTAGTCCAACTTCCTTAGCGCGTGCCTTAACAGCATCGATTAACACCTGGTCCAACTTAGCCACAGCTTTGCTTGGCGCAGTTGGCAAATCTTGTTCTAACACATTGGAATCGCCGCGAAATGTCTCGTTCACCCAAACAACTTGGCGCGATTTAGGAGCAACCAATCGGTTTCCTATGCGCTGTATCAAGTTTTCTGGGCTGTGCGCTTTCGCTATTCTGGTATCAACAAACGCTTTCTTGCGGTCTATTTCCTGGAGCTCCATCTCGTAATACTTTATCTTGTCTGCCGAACGCGTAATCTGCTGTCGCATCCAGACCACTCCCAAGGCTCCCATTAGGGTTATTAACAGGGTCATCGTCAGCAACGTTACCGCGCCCATTCTCACATTCATTATTCTCATTGCAGCATTCATACATCTACCTCCTTTTTTAAAATTCTTAACTTCGCAGACCTGCTTCTCGGGTTCTCTGCTATCTCCGCTTCACCGGCCGTCACCGGTTTCCTCGTAACCAACTTTGCGTACCGTGTCCGTTCATCTTGAAAGCGGCTGTCCTTGCCATGCTCCGGCATCCCCGCCATGGTCTTGAAAAAGCGTTTAATAATCCTGTCTTCCAGGGAATGAAAGCTGATCACGGCCAACTTCCCGCCTAGCTTCAATTTCTTAAAGGCCACGGGAAGCGCGTTTTCAATCATCTCTAGCTCCTTGTTCACAGCCATTCGTATCCCTTGAAAGGTCTTCGTAGCCGGATGTATGCGTTTTCTCCCAAAGGGCATGTTCCCGACAACGTCACTGACTAATTCGGACAAGCTTTGGGTTCTTTCGAGCGCACCGGTTCCTCTCGCTTGAATAATCGCATCTACCACGCGTTTCCACTTCTTCTCTTCGCCGTAATCTCTTACCGCTTTCACCAGTTCGTCATAAGTGGCTTTTTCTAAAAACTCCGCCGCAGGCATCCCTTTCCTCGTATCCATCCGCATATCCGCTGCCGCATCATTGCGAAAGGAAAACCCGCGCTCAACATCATCTAATTGAAAAGAAGATACGCCTAGATCAAATAATATTCCGTCAAAATCGTTTTCTTCAATTTTATCAATCTCCCCAAAATTAATCCCGTAAAATGTGAAGCGTTTCCCAAACTCTTCTCCAAATGTTTTTGCGCGCTCAGCTGCTTCGGGGTCCGTATCAATTGCGACTAATCTGTTTTCCCCATTTCCTTCCAAAATGGCGCGAGCATGTCCCCCACCGCCAAATGTGCAGTCCAAATAAATTCCGGGTGCTTCGTTTATTAAAAAACTAAGGACCTCCTCAAGTAAAACTGGCTTATGCTTAAGCATTGATTAATAAAATGGGTACAAATTTTTTCTAGTCTTTTTTGCATATTTCTTTGGGTTCACAAACCAAGTTCACATAAAACTCGGCTCATCTCATCCTCACCATCATCTTCCTTGTCCAGGTAAGCCCCATATCGCTCTGGGCTCCACACGTGGAATGTCACAAAATTGCCCACACACACTACGTCTTTCTCCAATGCCGCGTGCGCGCACAACTTGTCACTCAAGTTGATCCGTCCCTGTTTATCACATCCAAAATAATCTGCTTTAGCGAAAAATTTCATCAACATCTTTTGACGTTGCTTATCGCCTAAACTCACTTCAGCTACTTTCTCTTCCAATCGCTTAACCATCTTCGGGGGGTAAATCGTCACACACCCAATCGGGTTAGGTAACGCCAAATACACCACGCCTTCGTCACCTTCAAATCGCCATTTCGAGGGTATCGTCAAGCGGTTCTTAGCATCCAATAAATGCTTGAACTCTCCTACATACACACTCTTGTCCAATGACACCATAAAAACGTTTTTAAATTAAGCAATTCCCACTTCTCCCCATTTTACCCCACATTAACCCAAAGTCAAGGAAATCAAGGCATTTTGATCAATTTTTTGTAAAAAATTACTAATCAGCTCTTCGTAAGCACTCTTTTTTTACAAAATTACTAACAACTGTAATAAACAAAATATCACTACTTTAACCAGTAGCTATTAAACACAGCGCTGCCGCATTCAACCCAATACACAACATAATCATAGTAATCATAAATGAAGATCTTCAGACACATTCCGTGCATATGTTGAGTTTTTGACAACGAAAGCATTTTGCGAACAAAGTGCCCCAGGCGTTATCCAAGCGTATTATTACAGCGCTCAACGCAAGCTGCTTTACCACTTTGTTTGCCCACGCGTTTGTGGCTTTTTTTATCGAACACCGCTCTATAGCTATCCCAGTAAGCGCTTAAGCGATGGCAGCCTTTATCTCCAGCTAAAATAGCAGATACTCCCTGTATTTTAAAACAAACTCTTGAGTGTTCATCGAACGATTGCACAACTAAGAAAACCGGCGGCGATTTAATAATTCCACAAAACACACTTATTCTGTGCTCCCTATTTTTCCCAAAAAAAATTGGTTCCCGGCCGGGGACTCGAACCCCGAACAAATTGATTAAGAGTCAACTGCTCTACCGATTGAGCTAGCCAGGAACAGGAAAGCACCTTTTATACTAAAACAACCTCACATCTGGCAAGTCATTTTTTTAGCTTCTTTATTTTTTTGCAAAACGCCTTAAGCCCGTCTAAATTAAATCCATGTCTTCATACCTCTTCCAAGACCGCTCAGATGCCGGCAAAAAGCTCGCGGACAAGCTTACCATATACGCAAACAACCCTAACGCCATCGTCCTGGGTCTTCCTAGGGGCGGTATCCCGGTTGCCTACGAAATCGCCTCTAAACTCAATCTACCGCTCGATGCCTGTCTCGTCCGCAAGCTCGGCGTACCTGGCCACCCTGAGCTCGCTTTCGGCGCGCTCTCTCTTGGCGGCACTTATGCCCTCAATGATGATGTCGTCAACTACCAAAACATCTCCCAATCAACGATCGAGGAATCCATCGCCTACCAAACTCGTGAAATTAACCGCCAAAACGAATACTTTCGCCAAAATCGGCCCGCCCCAAATCTAGCCGGCAAAATCGTCATCTTGGTAGACGATGGCCTAGCCACCGGTGCCACTATGCGCGCTGCCATTGCCCCCATAAAAAAACAATCCCCAAAGCAAATCATAGTCGCCGTCCCCGTTGGCCCCTCAGATACCCTAGGAGATATAGCGCCTCTCGTGGATGAAGTGGTCTGCCTCATCGTCCCCACTTATTTCAACGCCGTGGGTAACTGGTACACAGACTTCGCCCAAACAACAGATGACGAAGTCCTTAATTACCTACTGGAATCTGAATGACGTTTTGCAACAACAACAACAACATTACATCTCTTTTATTCGAGTAGAAGGGCAATTACCCCTAAAAAATAACTACAATCCCTAAAAGCAACTATACTTAAACGCGTTACTTATTTCACCTCGACACTTCAAGTTTGAGATGAAAAACAAGTGTTCATTAAAATACTGATCGAAAGAGCACTTGTTTTAGCCGAGTTTGTTTCAGGTGAAACAAACAGCCATTTTTATAGCGAATTAAACTCTATAAAATGATTAAGTAAACTCGATTTCATAGCTAAACCGAACTTAACTGGACACGAAATATTTATAAATAAAAACCAATCAAAAGCTAGAAACATCAAGCTTTCCGGCGCCTTTTATACCACATCAAATACACGGGTACCCCACTCACTACAAAGAAACTCGCAATCAAAAGCGTCTTGACTGAAGTTTCGTAAATCACCCAACCGCAATAACTTACAGCAACAGAACCCAAAAAGACCTGCAACAGGAAATACTTCCCTCTCTCCCTGAAGAGCACCCGCAAGAGCGCCACAGCACAGGCCAAATAGACAAACAGGAACGCTGTCACTGAAAAGTCAATAATCGCGGTCACCTGCTGCGCTATACTCTCATTCGCCGTCAAAACCAATAGGGGAGTGATCCCCAGGCAACTGACAATGATTCCCACAACAGGCGCGTCATTCTCATTTCTCTTACCAAAAAACTTCGGCATCAACCCGTCCTGAGCCAGTCCCAGAACGATCTGGCCACTGGTCAGCATCCACGCATTCAACGTCCCGATACACACAATAGAAGCAATAATAGCAATCCCAAAATGCCAGTTCCCGCCAAACATACGCTGCACCGCATCCACATAAGGCGCTTTAGAATGCACCAACTCGCCCCCCGGGATCAGTCCCATAATGCCCACGCTGTTAATCAGGTACAATAAAGCCACACATATCGTACCCATTATAATCGCCCGCGGAATAGTCTTGGAAGCGTTCTCCACCGCTCCCGCTGGCGCGGTCGCAGACTCCACCCCAATAAAGCCCCACAACGTAAGCAATGCCACTTGCCCCAGCAGTGTAGACATCGGCAAACTAGCCACTTGGGGCTCCACTACCATATTCCCCGCATCAAAAAAGGCCAAGGCAGCCAAGGGTATGATTAATAATGGTACAAACTTTAGCAACGTCAGAAAGATTTCAGCCCCCCCAGCGGTCTTCACGCCTTTTAAATTCAAGACGGTAATGGTAAAGAGGAGTACAATCTCTAGCAACAGGTAATACGTACTACTCAAGCCGCCTAGAAAGGGGCTTAGCGAACCAATAGCCGTAACAACAACCGCCGTTGTGCTCACCCAAGAAATCACCCAATAGGTCCAACCAGTAAAGAAGGCTGCCACAGGCCCAAAGGCCTGGCTTACATAAACGTGAGGCCCCCCAGTCTGCGGAAAGCGAGCACACAACAGGCCAAAAACCAATGCCAGCACCACAGCACCACAACCAGATATCACCCAACCTGCCAAGCTATAACCCCCATAAGGCGCAAGGCTCGCGGGAAGCATAAACACACCTGTACCAATCTGGCTTCCTGTCACCAACGCAAACACCGCCCAAAACCCTATTTTATTACCGCTCATATCAAATCCACATTACGTACAGCGACAATACCATTTTCAACAAAAACTGCTACCTTAAAATGCATACTACCACTCTAGCCCCCATTCGTTTACAATTTACTTTTCCTAATCACTACACTAGGCTGTTGCTGAGCATCCTCAAATAACCTATTACATATTATATGCAGCGTATTTTAGTTACCGGCGGAGCAGGCTTCTTGGGGAGCCACTTGTGTGAGCGTCTTCTAAGCGAAGGAAATGAAGTCATTTGCATGGACAACCTCTTTACTGGCAGGAAAAGTAACATATATCACTTACTCAGCAACCCGCGTTTCGAATTCTTCCGTCACGATGTTGTGGACCCTTTTAAACTTGAAGTAGACCAGATTTACAACCTCGCCTGCCCGGCATCGCCTGTCCACTACCAGTACAACCCCATTAAAACGATCAAAACTTCAGTTATTGGAGCCATTAATTGCTTAGGGCTAGCCAAACGAATCAATGCCAGGATATTACAGGCCTCTACTTCCGAGGTTTACGGAGACCCAGCAGTCCACCCACAAAACGAAGCCTACTGGGGTAATGTTAACCCTATTGGCAAACGTTCCTGCTACGACGAGGGCAAGCGTTGCGCAGAGGCTCTTTTCTTTGACTACCACCGCTCTAACAACGTTGATATCCGTGTCATGCGCATATTTAATACCTATGGCCCTAGAATGCTCCCTGATGACGGGCGAGTCGTTTCCAACTTCATTGTTCAGGCTTTACGCAATGAAGACATAACAATTTACGGAGACGGATCACAAACACGCTCATTCTGCTTTGTAGACGACTTAATTGACGGCATGCTCCGCTGCATGAATCATGATTCCTTTACTGGACCGGTCAACATAGGAAACCCTCACGAGTTTACTATTCTGGAACTAGCTCAAAAGGTGATAGCTCTCACCAAAAGCAAATCCCAAATCACCCACGAACCTTTACCTGAAGACGACCCCAAACAAAGGCGCCCAGACATCACCCTCGCCCGCCAACACTACGCCTGGGAACCCAAAATAGACCTCACAGAAGGCCTAACTAAAACCATCCCTTTCTTCCGATCTATCATCGAGCGATAGCATACGGTTGTATTGCAGTTTATTACCATTATATCTTATGCATAAAGCACTGGCACTGGCTCACTATATTGATCACACCAATTTAGCCCCTGAAGCAACTTCGATTGACATAGCAAAACTATGCGATGAATCTGTTCAATATAATTTTCATTCCGTTTGCGTGAACCCTTTTTGGGTGCCATTCGTTTATAAAAGACTCGAAAAATCTCCTATTCAAGTTTGTACGGTCATTGGCTTCCCATTAGGGTGCAACCTTTCAAAAACCAAAGCTGATGAAGCAAAGCAAACTTTTGATCTTGGTGCAGATGAATTCGATATGGTTATAAACATCGGATTAGTAAAAGAAGGGGATTGGAGCTCTATTATAGGCGAGATTCATCAAGTCGTTGAAGCCGTAAAGGGCAAATGCGTAAAAGTAATTCTCGAAACATGTTTACTCACAAAAGAAGAGATTATCAAAGCATGCCAAGCCAGTGAAAAAGCGGGTGCTCATTTTGTTAAGACGTCAACTGGGTTCAGCAAAGCGGGCGCAAGCACAGAAGCCGTTGTAATAATGAGACACTCTATTTCTTCGACTATGGGGGTTAAGGCTTCTGGGGGAATCAAAGACAAACAAACTGCTATAGCAATGATTGAAGCCGGAGCAACCCGAATCGGCGCTTCATCAAGTATAGCAATTATTTCTTAAAAACAGAGGATACAGCTATGAAAGATAAATTATGTTGTGCTATAGAATATGGACTCGAGCTCTTCAAGTACCACGCCGAACAAAGACTTAAGTGTATTCGTTACTACTTAGTCTTGCTTACCGCAAGTGTTGGCGCTGTTGGAGTTTTTTATTCCAAGGAAGCACCAAACCACCTTTTAATCATAATTTTTTTGTGTTTAATTTCAGGTATTACCTTTTTCTTTTGGCTGCTTGATCTACGCAACAGAGCATTAACTGAATATGCAGAAGAGGGATTAAAAACTGTTGAAAAAAAAGCCTTTGACGCTAAGGAAATGTGGCTTATTGAGAATTTTAATGATAAGGAAAGGGAAAGGGCTTGGCATTATGGAAATCTCTTCAAGTTGTTCTTTATCTTTGTTATCGCCTTAACAGTAGTAGCTTCCTGTTTTATTATATATTTTGCAAATAACATCAATTGCTATTATTCCATCGTTCTTTTCGTCATCGGTTGTTGTAGAGAAAATCACTTCAAAAATAATAAAAAAGCCAAAAGCTTATAAACGACATCAATAACGTCTGTCCTCCATAGAGAAACAGGATAAAATCTTAATCTAATTTCCCTCGTTTCTTTCATTGACCCCTAGGAAGAAAGCCATAGGCTATTGGTTTTAACTAAAAAAAACCATATATGAAACGCTTTGCTATTCTTACCATCAGTAGTTTGATACTATTTTCTTCTCTAAAAGCAGATCAAAGCCTTGAAAAGGCAGGAGACCTGTTACAATACGCCGTTCCCGCTTTTGGAGCATGGATGATCCTTGCTAAACAGGATACCGAAGGGCTTTGGCAATACGGCGGTTCATTCGCCACCTCCATTGTAACTACTTGGGCAATGAAGTCTTACATAAACCGTCCACGTCCCAATGGTGGCAAACATTCTTTCCCATCTGGCCATACGAGCGCTGCTTTTACAGGGGCTGCTTTCATTCAAAAACGCTATGGCTGGAACTATGGTGCCCCAGCCTATGCCGCAGCTATGTTTGTCGGCTGGAGCCGAATTCAGGCAAGAAAGCACCACGTAACCGATGTTATGGCGGGTGCGGTTCTGGGGATAGTAAGTGCCTATTTATTTACAAGACCCTATGAAAAAACAGGTATTGAGGTGTCTTTATTTGCCGCAGAAAATAAAACATACGGATTACGCTTCAATTACAATTTTTAATCATTCCAGCCAACGCGAGCTTGTCTTTGGCTCATTAGGCGATTAATATTTCTCTGTATGCCTGAAGCAATGACACAGTTTGTAGACGCTACTTTTGACGCCACACGGCCCATTGCTGTCATTGCGGGCAAGGACAAATACCCCGTCATGACGATTAACCGTATCCGGCAAAAAAGGATCCCGGTTAAGATCATTGCCTTTGAGGGGGAGACTTGCCCAGAGCTCTTTACCAGCTTCCCTGAAAAGGATAGAGTCCTAATCAAAGTTGGGCAACTTGGCAAAATGCTCAAAGCGCTAAAAGAATTTGAAGCAGGCTATACCATGATGGTAGGCCAGGTAACCCCTAAGCGTTTATTTAAAGGGCTATACCCTGATCTTAAGGCAATCCGTATTCTAGCAAGTTTACGTGAAAAAAATGCTGAAACGATCTTTGGTGCCATTGCAAACGAAATCCAAAAAACAGGGATTATACAACTGGATGCACGAGCTTTTTTAGACGACCAACTAGCTGAAAAAGGCGTAATGACGGGTGGCCGAATGCGCGCCTCCGAAGTCTATCTGAATCATGGGATTACAATCGCTAAGGAAATTGCACGCTTGGATGTAGGCCAAGGGGTTGTTGTACGCAATGGCGTAGTACTCGCCGCTGAGGCATTTGAAGGCACAGATCACATGCTCAAGCGTGCCGGAGAGTTTGGTGGCAAAAATGCTATTTTTGTAAAAACAGTTAAAGACAAACAGGACTATCGGTTTGATGTACCGGTGTTTGGCTTGCGCACAGTTGAGACAATGATTGAAAGCGGAATCAAAACCGCAGCGCTGGAAGCAGGTAAGGTCATAGTACTGGATAAATTAAGGGTTATAGAAGAGGCCAAGCGGAATAAAATACAAATTATAGGTTATTAAGAGAATATGAGCACAAAGGGTGAAATCAGGGAAATACGTTTGCAAAAAGTCATCGCGGACAATGCAGTATGCTCCCGTCGCGAAGCAGAAATGTTGATCAAAGACGGTTTAGTGAGGGTAAATGGAAAGATTGCCGAACTCGGCCAAAAGGTGGATCCCGCAAGAGATATGATTGTCGTCCGCGGCAAAGCATTATCCAAGGGGCATCCCAAAGAGCCGATGGTTTTTATACTTTTTAAACCCAAGGGTTATATATGCTCGCATAGCGATCCTTATCATGAAAGTACTATCTTTAATTTACTGCCTAAAGAACTTGCTAAGACAAAACTGATCTGCGCTGGTCGCCTTGATAAGGATAGCGAGGGGTTGGTTGTTTTAACCAATGATGGAGCAATGGCAAATAAGATAATGCACCCCTCTAAGGGCATAGTGAAGCGTTATCGTGTAATGCTTGATAAACCTTTGGATGAAAGAATTATTCCAAAGATATTGAAGGGAATACATGACGATGGGGAGCATTTATACGCTAAAAGGCTTATCCTTGCCAAAGCTGGCCCCAAAGCCAGTCAGCGGCTAGACATCCACTTAGACCAAGGGCATAAGCGTGAGATACGGCGGTTATTTGAGCGTTTTGGGTATAATGTCATAAAATTACATCGTTTTCAAATCGGTAGCCTTATCCTGAAGGGCCTTGCAAAAGGGTCTTTTAAACAATTAAAAAAACAGGAAATTGATTTATTGTTTAAAAACTAGCAATAGTTGATCAGCCTTGATATATAAGAAAACCATGAAACATTATTTTGTAGCCGCAATTTCCCTTCTTTTTGCACTCAATATCGGGTTAGCTGCCGATGTTGCCCTAAGTGCCCAGACACAAGAAGCGCAGCTCAACCCTACTGAGGTGCTCAACAAACCTGATGTCGTTGAAAAAAGGCTCGATAAGATGGATGATCTCATGCCTCAGTTTTTTGAAGGTAAACTGATCATGAAAACCAACTTTTTTACTAATAATAAAAGCTATATATTAGAAAACAGCAAAGGGGAGGAAATTGGAATCATTGAAGTAGGCCCACGCGCGCTAACAGGCAACATAGCCGACTTTCTTGACAAATCTGTACGTATTTACGGAACAGCGGAACCAAACCGATTTGGACCATTTTACACGATTCATGCCACATCCATACAATTACAATAACTACCCTACCCTATAACTATAATTGTGTATGTCCGTAATAGATGGTAACGCGATTGCTTCGCAGATATTAGAAGATGTTAAGCAGGCCGTTTCTGAAATAAATGGCAGAAAGCCTAGCGTAGCATTCATTAGAGTGGGGCATGACGCCGCATCCGTCTCCTATGTGCTTAAAAAACAAATGAAAGCTAAAGAGGTGGGCATAGAAAGCCGTTTATTGGAGCTTCCCGAAACAATCACCCAACAAGAGCTTTTTGATATAATCGACAACTTAAACGCAGATGCAACCCTGGACGGCATTCTAGTACAAAGTCCCCTACCTTCTCATATAGATGAGAAGGCAGTCTTCTCCCGAGTTTCGCCATTAAAAGATGTTGATGGGTTCCACCCCATGAACGTGGGTAAAGTTTGTCAAGAAGATCCAAGTGGATTTGTCGCCTGTACACCCGCCGGCATACTGGAAATGCTTAAACAGACAGGTACTGATATAGAAGGCAAGCATGTTGTCATTATCGGTAGAAGTTTGATTGTAGGAAAGCCGTTAGCGCTCCTGTTTTTACAAAAAAGCAGCATGGGCAACGCTACCGTAACCGTCTGTCATTCCAAGACTAAGAACTTAAAAGACCATACATTGAGGGCTGATATCCTAATAGCTGCCATGGGAAAACCTAATTTTGTGACTGCTGATATGGTTAAAGAAGGAGCTGTCGTGATTGATGTAGGTGTCAATCGCATTCCTGATACTTCAAGAAAGTCAGGGTACTATCTTACTGGTGACGTTGATTTTAAAAATGTCGCTCCCAAAGTAGCTAAAATAACACCCGTTCCAAAGGGAGTGGGCCCTATGACCGTCGCTATGTTGATGAAAAATACTTTAAAAGCTTATTACCATGGAAGAGAAAGATAGTTATCTAGATACACTTAAGGCTGCTGCTGCCACCACATTTGAAATGGAGAAACAGTACAAACTGGGAAGCAGGCGTTTACGTTTCATTGCATTCGTTTTAGACGTACTTTTAATCGCCATGCTCACCGTAACGCTTCTTTGGGTATTTATTATTCCCGAGCACTATGCTAGCGAATTTCAGGAATTTCAAAAAGCTCTGGAACAATTTAATGACAAAGTTGCAGCTGGAGAAGCCAGTCGATTTGCCGCAAGCAATATCAAACTTACTTCACAAGCGCAAGAAATGGTTCAATTCATGCAAGGTTTTGTCATTATGATGTTCTGGTTCTATTTTGCGCTCAGCGAACTGTTGATGAAAGGTGGCTCTCTGGGTAAGAAAATTTTCTCATTACGGGTCATATCGCTAAAAACAATGAATCCTCCTTCCTTTTTTGACACATTTTTGCGTTCGGGTCTCAAAACAATGGCATTATTGACACTGTTCCCTGTATTGCTGGCTAGCTATGCCATCTATCTCTTTACACGTGAAAGAAGAGCTGGTCATGATTATTTGGCTAGAACAGTAGTCATTGAAGATACACCAAGTGATGATGCCGATCTGCAAAGAAAATAGAGCGCAGATAAAGTTAAATTTCTACTTGAACAACCGCTTTAATTAGAATAGCATTTGGCTTTTAAATTCGAACGAAAGATATGTTAAGTTTTTTAATCGGTTTCTTTACCGTATTGTTAGTTTTGCTAAGTGGCATGATTGTCATATTGGTGTTAATGCAGCGCGCTAGCGCAAATAGTGGCATGGGTGCTTCCCTAGGTGGTGGAGCAGCAGAATCCGCATTTGGAGCTGAGTCCGGAAATATACTGACTCGCTGGACAATTTACTTCATGGTTGCTTTCTTTGTATTATGTTTCGGCCTTTATTTAGCCCATATGGCAAATATGCAAAACAATACAAGCGGGCCGTTGCTACCTGAGTTCGCCATAGAAGAGCATCTTGATAAGACAGCTCCGGGAACATTAACAGCCCTACCAGAAAGTACCGCAACAGAAACCCAAGCTACTGAAAAGTAAGGACTGGGAGATGCCTGGTAAGGCGATAAAAATTGTTTTAGTTCTTTCCTCACTGTTTTTAGTTGGGCTTGCAACAACTGCTTCCGCCCAAAACAGGTTTACAGGAGGAAGTTTGCCCGATATCCCTAAACTGGAAGGTCATGAAGTAAAAACCTTCATGGATAATTTCAGAAACCAGAGGCTGAGTAGCGGCGATTACTCCTTCCGCTTTTATTTAAGAAATATGCCCAGGCGGGGCGCCGATAAATACTACTACGGCATCATGTGGGGAACGTGGAATGAGCTTGGCCCCTTGACACGTGTACGAGTATGGGAAGAAAACAGCGATGATGTAACTGATTTTCTCCTGCAAAATGGCTTTTCACCTACCGTTTGGGTTTCCAGAAATGGAGCAGAGCCTACTTTCGTACCTAAAGAAGCTTGGAACACACCCCTAATGCCGGGCCTAGAGTATACAGCCTTCGATTTCTTGATGCCGTTTATATTCTGGGATGACTATGTTTATGAAGGTGGGAAGAGGGTTAAGGGGAGGCCGGCGCAGGTGTTTTTGATGGGGGGGGAGGTTAGGTTAGCTATTGATTCTTCATATAGGGCTTTGATTCGGGCGGATATTCTTAGTGATAAGGGTGATATTGCTAAGACATTTAAAATTATTGATT
Organism: Verrucomicrobia bacterium CG1_02_43_26; assembly: GCA_001872735.1. NCBI lineage: Bacteria > Pseudomonadati > Verrucomicrobiota > Verrucomicrobia bacterium CG1_02_43_26. The sequence goes on from MNWT01000016.1 coordinate 68,430, forward strand.
TTAAGAAGGTGGAGGATGAGTGGATCGTGAAATCGATCGATTTGGTGAATGAAGAGAATCGTGATAAGACGCGTTTTCAGGTGACGGCCGTAGCTCTCGGGCTGCACATTGAACCCGCTTATTTTGATGAGGCAGCGTTAGGGAAAATGGTTCCCATGGTCGATGCAGACCAGTATATTTCAATACACTAAAGAATTATGACAATGAAGAAAGATAGTTTACCGACCCTGTATGTGAAGAGCGGTTGTCCGTGGTGCGCTGATGCGTTGGCGTTTTTTGAAGAGAAGAAAATCGCTTTGAATATTGTTGATGTACGTAAGGACGAAAAGGCCTTGAAGCACCTGGAAGCCTTGACAGGCAAGCATAAGACCCCATCTCTGGAGTTCGGTGACTTCCTTGTTTCTGACTTCGATGTTGATGAATTCATTGAGGCAGCGTCTCAATCACCCCAGATGAAACGGCATTTTAAGCTCTAAAAAGCGACAAGAAAGTTTTATTAGACTAAATTAAATCTTGCAACAAACTTAAGAGTAAGTTATGATAAATGCTTAATTAGTATTAAAAAAGCATTCACTTTGAACAAAGATATATACAGTTTAAACAAGAAAATCACTAAGGAGGATATTAACAAGCTTCCGCTAAACGCCTATACCGGAGAAATTGTTCTGGTGGACAGTGATGTTGTTGTTATTGATGCTCTGGAAGCGCTTTCAAGGGAAAGCCTTTTGGGATTTGATACCGAAAGCAAGCCTGTGTTCAAAAAGGGTGTGGCAAACAATCCCCCCTCCCTATTGCAGTTAGCAAGCGAATCTACCGTCTATTTATTTCAATTAGGCAAATTGACGGATCACGCCCCCATTTTTGATCTTTTAGGCAACAAGTCTATTATTAAAGCGGGTGTTGCGATTGATGACGACATCGTAAAACTACGCTTGATGCATGAGTTTACACCAGAAGGCTTTATTGAGATAGGCAATATGGCAACGGAATTAGGCATGATCAATACCGGCGTAAGAAGCTTGGCGGCGATCCTGTTCCAGTTCAGAATATCGAAGAACGTGCAAGTTTCAAATTGGGCGAAGAGTGAATTGAGCGAGAGCCAGATAAGTTATGCGGCAACGGATGCTTGGGTAAGCCGCAAGATTTATCTGGCTCTAAATGAGATGTTATCGCGCTGATTGCCCGATAATCATGCAATCACTTAGCGTCAACAATTGAAAGCGACCAAATGCTGTCTTTGTATTGCGATTGTATCGTCACTGTGGCCTTTAGTGATGGTTCTTGCATATTTTCAAAGACGACACTAGCAGAACCATTTAAAGGCAGCGTAACAGGCAAACTGACAAACGTTGGCGGTCCATTGGGATCCATTGCCAAGACAAAGGCATACTCCTTGATGGCTATATTATTGGAATCCTTTAACATAAGGGGATCCCCCTTCACAAGGATTTCGGCACGGTTAGCAGCCCCATCCACAAAAATAGTGAGATCATTGTACTCACTTTCGTTTCGATCAAATTGATAGCCGAGACTGAGCCAAACAGCAGCATTTTGAGCCCCTGATCCACGCGTTAAAACGACTTTATAAATTTGATTACTTGATATAGGCTGAGCTGTTAAGGCCAAACGACTATCCACCTCCGGCGCATAAACAGTATCCCCAGTAGCAGGATGCTGAATGACCGATTGACCGTACCCCTGCGGTAAAAACAACATTAAAAAGACACCTAGTGTGAGCCAACGAAACTTGTGTTCAAATAATTTCATAATAATTCCTCCTTTTAAGAGCACAATAAGCCAGAAATCTATATTTTGCAAATAGACCTCAAAAATAAAGCTGCGTAATGCCCTTAAAATTAGAAATAAAATTGCCATTTAAACTCTCATAATTTAGGCATAACAAAATGGCGACACCAAAGAAATGCTCGTCATAAAAATGATTTATTTTTCGTATTAAATTAGTGATTTCAGGCAGAAAAACTATGCATTTATTAGTATTAAAGGGCCGAGTTTGTTCCACCTGAAACAAACTTTTCAAAAAAACGGGGTGTTTTATTAAAAGATAAAGCCGTATCCTTTAATAAGGAATCTGCCAATTTTTGGTATACTTACCGCTGAAATGGGGTGGAATGTTGGCGGTATAATGGGTTTAATCGTAGTGGTTTATTAGGTAATGCCCGCACTCAAATAAAGGGCGAGTAATCGATTGGGTTGGGATGTTGGCGGTATAATGGGTTTAATCGTAGTGGTTTATTAGGTAATACCCCCACTCAAATAAAGGGCGAGTAATAGATTGGGTTGGGATGTTGGCGATTCGACCCGCCTACGCCAAGGCTATGGCGGACACTCTTGGCTCTGATCTCGTTACGGGCTGTAGCCCCTATCTCGAAGAGCCAAGGTGAGTAATGATTTGGTTGGGATGTTGGCGGTTCGGCCCGCCTACGCCAAGGCTATGGCGGACACTCTTGGCTCTGATCTCGTTACGGGCTGTATGCCCGTATCTCGAAGAGCCAAGGTGGCGGGACAACTCTTGGCGACTCATCTCGTTACGGGCTGTAGCCGGTATCTCAAAGAGCCAAGGTGTAAGAACCCATGCGGGCGTTGCCGAAGTCACGCGGGTGGAGTTTGGTGAGCTTGCCGGTTTGGGAGTCGAGGATATTAAGTTCCATGATACTTCCGGCGCGGCGCGTGACGAGTAAGTGGCGGCCATCGTTTAGCCAATAAGGTTCGATAAAATCGTCTTTTCCCTTAGTGATGACCGTTGTTTGGCCCTTTGAAAGATCGTGGACTGCGGTTTGGAAGGACTTAAAAATGGCAGTTGTGAAGGCGATGAGATCTTTTTTGATCGGGTTCCAGATGGGCTCGGCGCAGTACCTGCTGATGTTTGTTTGAATACGCGTCATATTGCCATCGAACAAAGAAACCCTGTAGAGCTGTGGGCTACCCAAAGGATCTGAAGTGAGGATGATTTGATCGCCCCTTGGGGACCAAGTGGGAGAAGCCTCGAGATCTTTTGTATTTGTAATCCTACGTGGAGCGTTGCCCTTGTTATCTGAGATGTATAATTCCGGATTGCCACTACTGGAGAGAATCATGGCAACAGATTTACCATCCGGGCTAAATGCGGCACCCGTGTTTGTACCCTCGTAAGTAGCGAATGGTTTACGCTCACCGGTGACGAGATCTACTAAAAAGATATCTGGAAAACCGCTTTTGTAGTAACTTGTAAAAATAAGCTGACGGCCATTGGGGGAGAAACGAGGGAAAGAGACCTCGGCACGGTCTTTTGTGAGTTGCTTGATGTTCTGAAAGAAGAGATCTCCGGTGTAAATTTCGGTAACACCATTACGTTCTCCTACAAAAGCGATTTTACCGGAGAAGTAACCCGGAATGCCGAGCGTTTTTTCCACCACGTTGTCCGCAGCGGCGAGTGCGGCCTGGCGCCAGTTTTTTGCATTAAATTCCTGTGAATAGAGCGTTTGCTTAGGGTTACCTGATTCGACCGTTACCTTAACTGCATCCTGGCCGATGCGTTCGAAAATAAAGGTAAACGCACTCTTACCCGAGGCTACGAGGGCATAACCCCCATGCGTACTAAAAGCCATACGCAGAAGGCTATCTAATTGAGCATCATTGCTTTGGATTTCGATGGGAAGGATTTGCTCAGCGTTATCACGATTAATAGCACCAATATCGATCACATCCTCCGCGAAAGCAGGCGTTAGCAGAAACGCGCCCGTGGCAATGAAAAGAAAGGGGATAAAAGCTTTTATATTATTCATTTTTGTGATCCTTTTTGAAAAAGAGTTTTGGTATTTAAGAGAAAACTATTATAATGGTACTTCGTCTCTACAATGGATCAACGAAAATAAATAAAATGAGCAACATCGATTCCATAAAAAACGTCCTTTCCACGATTAAGTACCCTGGTTTTTCCCGCGATATCCTTTCCTTTGGGTTTGTGAAAAACATTGAAAATGAAGGGGATAGAGCCGTAATTGATCTTTCGATCACTACGACTGATGAACGCATCCCTACCCTATTACGAAAAGAAATAGAGGCAAAAATTTGTGAAGCGACCGCTATTAAAACGTGCGTTGTGAACATTAAAGTAACAAACCCGCAAGAAACGAGCCGCGAGAATGCTGACAAACGCTTTCGACCTGAATTGCCCAAAAGCCTGGAAAAAGTGAAGTATACGATTGCGGTTTCAAGCGGCAAGGGAGGCGTTGGCAAATCCACCTTTGCGGTGAACCTGGCTTGTGCCTTTGAACAGATCTTCGCCGAGCAAGGCAAACCATCCGCCGTAGGGTTACTGGACTGTGATATTTACGGCCCCTCTACACCTACAATGATTGGAGCAAACTCCAGACCTGAGATTGAGGGCGATCGGATTATCCCAGTAGAGAGTTTTGGCGTTCATGTAATGTCTATGGGGTTCTTGATCGACAAAGATGCGCCTGTGATATGGCGTGGGCCGATGGTTAACAAAGCGATCCAGCAATTCGTCAACGACGTGAACTGGGGAGAACTGGAAGTACTTGTGATTGACCTTCCCCCTGGCACGGGAGACGCACAACTCACTCTAGTACAAACGATCCCCCTTTCCGGCGCTATAGTTGTGACAACACCACAGCAAGTTGCGGTAAACGTGGCTACTCGAGGAGCCAAAATGTTTGAGAAAATTGACACAAAAATAATCGGAGTCGTGGAAAATATGAGCTATCTAGAAAATTCAGACACTGGATACAAAAACTACATCTTTGGAGAAGGTGGCGGAGCCCGTTCTGCGAGTACGCTAGAAGTCCCATTCCTAGGAGAGATGCCCCTAGACTCACTTATTCGCGAAGGTGGCGACAGAGGTATTCCGGTAGTCATTAGCCACCCGGAAAGCCATTCTGCTAAACGCTTTAAAGAAATTGCAAAAAAGTGCATTTGCTCGTTTGACAATGACAAAAAACTCATAGAAAATTCACCTCTACTCCAAAAAATATAATAATAAATACCCCAACAATGTTTTTTATGGATCCGCAGAATAACAAACCGAACACAGGAAACATGATCAATAGCAACGTTTTTTTAAATGAATCTACCCTCCTACAAGAAGTACTAGCAGAGCGAGATGAGATCTGGCGCCACAAGTGGATAGAGTCTGAAAAGCGAGGACATGATATTGGATTTGATCGCGCTTTACTTGAGTGGGTAAAGAACCATCGTAATGATTGGCGGGCATATTGGCGTAAGCAAGCTAAGCTGCGAAAAGCCCATTAAAGGTTCTAAAAATTTTATTTGCGTGAGCATAAAAAAACCAGGTCTTACACCTGGTTTTTTTGTGTACTATGAAAACGGATACGATTACCTGAGACGGAAACGCCCTACGACCTCCTGGAGCTCTTTGGCGCATGCAGATAAATTTTTAGCGTACTGGCTGACTTCCTTAGCACGGTTCGCCGAGAGGCCGGCATCTGTACTAATGGTTTGAATTTTCTGAGACACTTCATCTGCGCCACGAGCGAATTCCTGGATATTAAGGGAGATATCGTTGGTACCACGAGACACCTCACTGATTGAAGTAGAGATTTCTTTTGTCGCGACGGACTGCTTTCCGACGGCCTCTGAAACAGATGTAGCGATCGATACGACTTTGTTTATGATAACAGAAATGGACTCGATGGCTTCAATGACAACCTGGACATCCTTTTGCACGCCATTCATTTGGGCTGAAATTTGCTCACTGGCCTTTGCGCTTTGGCGAGCGAGTTCTTTAACCTCGTTTGCAACAACAGCAAAACCCTTCCCGGCATCACCGGCGCTAGCTGCTTCAATAGCGGCATTGAGCGCGAGGAGATTTGTTTGATCGGCGATACTTTTAATCACCTCTGTAACATGACCGATTTCGCGAGCGGAATCGCCCAACTTAACCATGAGCAGACGAGTTTGTTTGGCTTGAGAGTTTGCCTGCTGAGATATACGTTCCTCTTCGGAGCAGTTTTTGGCAATCTCATCTATCATACCATTCATTCTATCAATTGTGGAAGCAACGCGATTGGCGGTGTCTGAAATAACCCTTGCGGAAGATGTGACCTTAGAAATATTGGAGGAAAGTTGTTCCCCTGAGTGGGCTACCTGCAAAGCGTTTTCTTTCATGGTTTCCGCACCGAGAGAATTGCTTGAGGAATGGTCATAAATTTCATCCATTGCAACAAACAAGCTCTGTGAACTATTAGCCAAGTGCCTCATGATATTATTAAGTTGGCAGGCGGTTTCATTGACAGAAGATGCGATTTGACCTATTTCGTCTCCGCGAGCAACGGTAAGTTCTTGAGTGAGGTTACCCTTAGAAAGTTCTGTTAATGCGTTTTTAACGGCATCGAGCGGCCTTAACATGCCAGAAGCTGTGCGCCAGAATATGATGCCAAATACAACGACCGAGAATGCCACTACGAGCGAAGCCATTCTAACACCCGAAGCCACTTGGGCATCGGCAGCATCGAGTGACTGAATCACCTCAAAGGCAGCATGTTTCTCACCTGCTTTCCACTGTTGCATATTTTGAGCATCGATATCATTACCATGGATATTTTTCCATAACTCGTTAGCTGCCGGGGAACTTCCGTGGCAGGTTAAACAAGAATCAACGATCTTTATAGATTTAAAAAACCGAACTGAATTAGAGCGCTTATCGACTTCGTAGTATTCATCGGTATCATTTTGCTCCATATAATTAAGCGCACGAAGCTCTACGGAATCCGGCTCTGTTTTTCCAAGAGTAGCATCGAGGCTTGCGATTTTAAACTTATAGGCACCTTCTTTTGCTTGTTTCAGGACAGCCTGCACGGCACCCACAACGGGAGAGACCATTAAGACCTTCTCCATATCGCCTGCTTTGGCCCACTCTTGTAGCTTATCCATGGAATAGATACCGGCCTCCCACATAGCTTGCGACTCTAAGGAAATGGACTCTGCGGTCAGGGCGATCGCGCGCACTTTTTCCACGGAGTTTGAAACGGCGTTTTCCTTAGCCGTCTTATAATACATTCCGAAAAGAACGAGTACCATGAGTATAGGTAAAACGATACCGGCGACGAATAATTTCATCCACAAGGGCCAATCACTTAGTTTCATTAAAGCAGTCCGATTTTGAATTTAGGGGTGGGTAACGTCATTACTATAACACTTCAAGCGTCCGAAATTCAAGTAAATAGAATGAACCCAAAAGGCATGAGAACATGGTTCTTTTTTGAGAGCATGTAATTAAAAAACAGATACAATTCCGTTTTCAGAATACAGCGGATACTGTATCTAACATATTTCTATAAGTATTAAGATTCTCGAGAGGTTGGACGACCTCGTAGGCTCCGTGGCGCCCACCATCCTTCCATTTTTCCAGACGAATACCAACAACATCTTCGCTGGTATGGCTTGCCCTCAACATTTTAGATACCGTTGTATTACCGTGACAATTGAAGCACATTTCAGATGTCCTGATGGATCGAAAGTAGCGGAGTTGTTTGTGTTGTTTATCAACTTCGTAATATTCGTCCTTATTATTTTGGGACATATAGGCAAGGGCTTTTTGGGCAATTGCATCTGGCTTCTGGCTTCCGTTCATGCCTTCGAAACCGGTTACTCTAAAAGTATAGCCCTTGTTTTTTGATTCTTCTTTGATTGTGAGGGAAGCTCCAAGAATAGGGGCGACCCTGAGAACTTTTTTGAGATCACCTGCTTGCACCCAATGCTCTAAGGTATCAACAGAGTATATGCCATCCTTCCACTTTTTTTCCACATCTGAGGAAATAAGCTCCGCACTCATACAAATGGCTCGTGCCCTTTCGATGGAGCTGCTTACTACATTCTTGTTTGATAACCGGTAAAGCACGGCAAAAAGGATTACAATAATAACCGCGGGGAAAATAACCCCTGCGCAAAATAATTTCTTTTTAAGAAGACAGGTACAAAACTTCATAGGTGCGGTAATGTTTAAAGTAAGATTTTTAGACTTGAGGGGGGATAGGAGGACTCGTATTTCCAGATCCTGCCTTTCGATCCAGTTCCCTAATTTCGTCAGCAGTTAACATGTCCGGCGGAGCAATACTGATTGCTTCAAATACACTCGTTATGCCATCCTTTACCTTCAGCATACTGTCTTGGTGAAGGGTCTTCATACCCTCTTGGACAGCAATTCTTTTTAAAGTAGCAGATTCGGCACCTGCGTTAATGGCACGGGTTAGTTCATCGGTATTGACCATGAGTTCGTGGACACCAATTCGCCCTTTATAGCCTTGGCCACCACACATAGGGCAACCGGTGTCACTTGATTTAAAAACTTCACCACTCCAGCCGATGGCGCGCATCAGGAATTCGGTATCAGCGGCATTTGCTTCGTACGCCACTTTGCAGTTTTTGCACAATCGGCGAATCAAACGTTGGGCGCAAATGATCAACAATGATGCGGAAATCATAAAAGGCTCGACGCCCATATCAGTAAAACGAGCCACGGTACTAGGAGCATCATTGGTGTGCAGTGTGCTGAGCAGAAGGTGTCCTGTGAGCGCGGCTTCTACGGCGATGGCAGCTGTTTCGCGGTCTCGAATTTCGCCCACGAGTATGATATCTGGGTCCATACGTAAGAAGGCGCGAAGGGCGCGCGCAAAAGTCAGGCCGATAGTGGGTTGCATTTGCATTTGGTTAATGCCGGGAATGGTGTACTCGATAGGGTCTTCGGCCGTCTGCACGTTAATTTCGGGGCGAGCCACTTCTCTTAAAGCGGAGAACAACGTCATAGACTTACCGGAGCCGGTTGGCCCGCAGTGCAGGATCATGCCGTAAGGTTGGCGAATCGTTTTACGATATTTTTCCAAATTTTCTTCAGAGAAACCAAGTACGGTGATAGGCATGGCCGCTGTATTTTTGTCGAGAATACGCAGGACCACTTTTTCACCGAAGTTTGTACGGGCGGTTGCAACCCGTAAGTCGATATCGATATTTTTCTTGGTGAATTTTTTAAAGACGATACGACCATCTTGCGGTAAACGCTTTTCGGCGATATCGAGGTCGCACATCACCTTAATTCTGGCTACGAGGGCACCGGAAACGGCGTACGGCAAACTCAGTTTTTCTTGGCAACGCCCGTCAACGCGGTAGCGAACAACGACAGTGTGCTCATGGGGTTCGATGTGAATATCACTGGCACCGCAGACGTAGGCGTCTTCGATGATTCGATTAGCTAGCTGAATAACCGGGGCGGAATCCTCACTTTCAAAAGCACTGGATTTATTTTTTTCGCCCGCGCCCGCGTATTCCGTACCGATGACATCTGCGATTTCAGCCATGTCGCCTGTAGTCTCGACATCTGTACCCTTGTCTTTACTATCCTTAAAGTATTGTTTGAGGAGGCGATCAATTAAGGAAGCAGGAGCAACGGCGACCTCGTCTACCACTAAGTCCGTATCCTTGGTGAACTGCTCCCGGCGCAAGTAGTCCAAGGGATTCGTCATGAGAACCGCAACACTGGAAGGACCTGTTTTCCTATAAGGGAAGATACCATCGTGGCTGACCACATGGGAACCGATCATTTCGAGTAATTTTGTATCGATCGGTAAATTAGTTACGTCTGTAACGAGTTCTTCGTTCGTGAAACGAGAAATAAACTTGGCGGTATCCTTATCACTTAAGTGGAAGTTGGGATCCAGCATACGCTGAAGCAGTACGGCTGAATATTCCGCTACCTCCTGAAGAACGAGTAAATCACTTTCATTAAATTCGCCCGTATTGTCTATGCCAGGCTCTTTATTGAGTACCTGGATAGCACCGATTACCTTACTGGCTTTGAGCGGGACGGTGAGCATGGATTTAACATCAAAACCAGTGTCTTGAAAAAGTTTAACCATGGGCCTTGTCTGCTTATTAGATGCCGAATAGAATGCAGGCTCCCCAGTCTGTACGACCTTACCGACAACCCCCTCACTGGCTGAGATTTTGGTATCGATGAGTTCTTCTTTCTTTTTCTTAAAGAATTCCTCAAGTTCCGGGTTATCCTTCCACAATGTGGGAGAATAATAAACATTCTTAAAGACGGCGCTATTTCCCTCGATCACATAAAACGTCATTGACTGAGCATGTAATGCATCAACAACCTTACTTGAAGTTAATTCGATAACAGAATTAACATCCTCACGCTTAGGCTGAGGTTTGGAAATAACCTTCAGTAAAAGCGCTTTACGAATGTCAGAGGATAATGAAGTCGGGGCATCCATTAAATATCAAAGGAAGTGTGTTGGGGGGACTTTTATACAAGCTGTTCTATTAAAAAATTGTAAAACGTATACACCCTGAACGCAAGGCTTTTGTTATCTCAGCAAGGGATGCGGTTTTTACCATTGACCCCTTGATGACATGAGACCTATAAAAGTCTTAGCACATTTAACACTGAAACATTATGACTTACAAACTACCTAAGCTAGCGTACGACTATAACGCACTAGAGCCACATATTGACGCAAAGACAATGGAGATCCATTATACCAAGCACCATGCTGCTTATGTTGATAACCTGAACAAGGCGTTACAATCAACACCTGAATTTAAAGCACCTGAATGCCCGTTTGAACTATGCGCGACATTGGACAAAGTTCCAGAAAAGATCCGCACCGCGGTTCGCAATAATGGCGGCGGCCACGCGAACCATTCTATGTTCTGGGAGCTGTTATCCAAGTCCGGTGGCGGTGAGCCTAAAGGCCATATTGCTGAAGAGATCAAAAAGACCTTCGACAGCTTTGATGCGTTTAAAGAAAAATTCGCTCAAGCTGCTATGACACGCTTTGGAAGCGGTTGGGCTTGGTTGTGCATTAAAGAAGATGGCTCTATGTGCATCTGTTCTACACCAAATCAAGATAACCCTTGCATGAAAGGCTTTGTAGATTGCCCCGGAAAACCTATTATGGGACTCGATGTCTGGGAGCATGCTTATTACTTAAACTACCAGAACCGTCGGGCGGATTATGTTAAGGCATTCTGGGATGTGCTAGATTGGCAAAAAGTTGAAGAAAACTACAAGCACGCAACTCAGTGCAGTTGCCATCACTAATTGGTGACTAACGTTTTTAATTATTTAAAACAAAAAAAGCCCAGACAATAGTTGCCTGGGCTTTTTTTTATAAAATTATCCACATAGGATTGAGATTAGTTTACTCCTGTTTAGCCGAAGGGCTCTTTACCGTCTCATTCATCCATTTTGCGTGCCGATATCGAAGATAACTGCCCCCTAATGCAAATGCGTAAGTTCCAAAAGCAACTGCCAAAGAAAGCAACTCTGGGGAGTAAAGCACTCCGTTGTTGCTTCTAAGACCCGTTTTGCTCATGAGATTTAATCCAATAGCGCTTGCTAAAAATTCACTCGTTAGGCCCATCGTTGCTGAAAAAAACATAATCTGTTGCAAGCAGTAGTTCACTTGATATAGGTAAGACAATTTAGTTTCTTTACCCTCAAAAAATGGATGTAACAAAAATGAAACTAAAGTTAAATATGAAGGAAAATTACCTGCTACCAAGTTCGCAACACTCAATATCTGAGGCCAACGCAGCAAAAATGACTGCTGTTGTATGATATGTCCGAGTTCGTGAGCCCCACTTGCAATGTTAGTTACACAATAGCTTTCAAATATTGATTGCTTAAGCCCTATAATATTAGATTGTACCACAGCAAATGCTTCAGGATAATCCTCACAATTATGACTCAAAACTCGAATGGTATTGTTTAACATTAGAGACTTGGGTAGTTTCAATACAGGACAGAACTCCAACTGATCGAAATCCACTATAACATCAAAATTTGATAGCTTTGCCATTTCGGATACAGCCTGAGCAGTGTTTACCAATAGATTACAGTCACTGTTATACTCGCAATAATTTTCCGTATAATTTCCCATATATTCTACTAATTTAACCACAGGTAGCATTCCCATCCCGAATGGCAAATATTCTGTAACCTGCTCAATGGATCTACCAAAAGACTGCCAAACACTTTGGCTAAAGCATTGTAGAAAACTTTCTTTCCCCTTACAACGCTTTACATCCTCCTCCGTATACTTACCAGGCTCGCACTTAAAAAGTTCCGCAAGGGTATCAATACCAAATTTACGGATAGCTTTCGCACATAGCAGGAACTCCTCCCTGGAGTGCTTGTCTACAAAAGCTGTAAAATCTTTCTTATTATCTTCATTATCTAATACTTCCAGCGGCATTCCCTGTTCAATAAGGGCTACAGCCAAAGCAAGGTATTTACCCTTTAAGCCCTTTTGGCTTACTTCACGAACTAACTTTAGTTCATCAAAATCATTTTTATTATTAACAGATAAACCTAAACTCCTAGTAGGTATACGTATATTGCTATAATTATTTACCACAAGCTAAGAGTGTGTAAAAGAAACAACAAAAAGTCAATAATTAAGCAGAAAACAAAACAAACAGACTAAGTGGTTTTTTCCTAAACAAACTCCTGCCCATCCATCTGCTTGGCACGTGGGTGGCAACGCTCGTGTTCTGACAGCGTACGCCCGGCTTCGACACTTGTGTAGATTTCCGTGGTAGAAATATCCGCGTGGCCGAGCATTTCTTGTATGACCCTTAGGTCTCCCCCATTGGCCAGGATATGGGTCGCAAAAGAGTGGCGCAGTAAGTGCGGTTTAACATTCTTTTTGATACCCGCTAATGTCGCATATTTCTTCAGTATAAGCCATACAGTCTTGCGAGATATGGCCACCCCTAGCCTGCTCAAAAATAATTCGCTCCCTGTTTTTGTTTTCACAAACGCAGGCCGGCTAGACGTTAAATAGTTCGCCAGTGCCTCTAAAGCCATTTTACCAACAGGTACAACCCGCTCTTTAGCGCCTTTGCCGTAGACCCGTAAAAAGCCGTCATCCATATCCACTGATTGCAAGAGTAAGCCGCATAGCTCAGAAACACGCAGCCCGCTGCTGTATAAGAGCTCTAGCATGGCTCTATCTCTGATTCCCTGAAGGCTATGGAGGTCCGGTGATTCGATTAATGCCTCTACCTCCTGAACCGTGAGCACATTTGGCAACCTACGCACGCGCTTGGGCCCTTGAAAGAGTTCCGTAAAATTATCCCCCCGGGCACCCTCTTTATATAAATAAAGCGCAAACATACGTAAGGCAGAAAGCTTGCGACTGAGAGTACTGACCGTGTAGCCTCTTTCGGTTAATACGCACAGCCACATAGAGATATCCTCGTGCTCGACAGTTCTCCAGTCCATTTTCCCTCGTTTAGATAAGAAATGAGCACATTGGGAGAGATCACTCTCATAACTATCGCATGTATTATTTGCAAGCCCCTGTTCCAGAGTAATATAGGCTAAAAACTGGCCAATCGGCTCCAAAAGCGTTTCCGGCAAAAGCGGTTTTTCAAGAATCTCATCCATCAACACAAATTTAAACGCAAGTGAATTGGAATTCCAAAACAAAAACCTATAAAATTTAATTTCAGGCCAAATGCTATATAGCCTAAAAGCTTTTTGCTTTTCTATCGATTGACTTTCCGTCTTAATAAAGATTAAAGGTATACAATAATAATATGAAAAAAATCAGCAACACGAACCTCCTTGACATCACAGCTCTACCCACGCCGAAAGAGCTGATGCAAGAAATACCCCGTTCATCCAGCGATGAAGACTTTATAGACGAAAGCCGTAACGCTATTCACGACATTATATTCGGGAACGACAAACGCATATTGATCGTGGTTGGACCCTGCTCTATACACGATATTGAAGGTGGGCTAGAGTACGCTGAAAAGCTTGCCAAGCTTGCGGAAAAAGTATCCGACCGCATCTTTATTGTGATGCGAACCTATTTTGAAAAACCACGCACCTCGATTGGCTGGAAAGGCCTTATTTTAGATCCACACTTGGACGGTTCATCTAACATAAAAGAAGGCCTCAGTATTGCGCGTAACTTTTTAAAAATGGTTTGCCTGCTAAAACTGCCTACAGGAACGGAATTTCTGGATCCCATCACACCTCAGTATATTGCGGACCTCACCTCTTGGGCATCCATTGGAGCAAGAACAACAGAATCCCAAACGCACCGCCAGATGGCATCCGGTTTATCCATGCCCATTGGCTTTAAAAATGCGATAGACGGCAGTGTGTCTGCCGCGATCAACGCACTTAAAGCAGCAGGACAGCCCCAAAGCTTTCTCGGTATTGATGAAGAAGGTCAAGCATCCGCAGTGCGCACCAAAGGCAACCCGAATTGCCACATCATTCTACGCGGCGGTAAAAGTGGGCCTAATTACGCCAACGAACACGTTGTTCATACTGCGGAACTGTTGGATGAGAGCGGGTTGAAACCGGCCATTATGGTTGATTGCAGCCACGACAACAGCAGCAAAAGCAATGATAAGCAAAAGGCAGTCTTCAGAAACATGATTGAGCAAATTATTGACGGCAACCATACCATTATTGGCATTATGCTAGAAAGCAATCTGAAAGCCGGCAAACAAGCCTTTCCCCAGCCGATTGAGCACCTTACCTATGGATTATCCATTACCGATGCTTGTTTGGGTTGGGAAGAGACGGAAGAATTGATTCTTGAGGCCTATGATGCTCTTAAGCCTCATTTTTCCGCTTAGAAATATTTAAAAGCAAAATCACTTTTCGCTTCCACTCATTCGATTTGTGAGTTTAACTTAATCATTACCATTAATTTTAAGATAGAGAACCTTGCGTTTTACTTTTCATGACAAAAAAACCTATTAAAATTGCGATTACCGGCGCTGCCGGTCAAATTGGTTACTCCCTCCTTTTCAGGATTGCTTCCGGTGGGCTTTTTGGCCCGGATCAACCGGTATCCCTTCACCTCATTGAGATTCCACAGGCAATGGATGCCCTTCAAGGCGTTGTCATGGAACTAGACGACTGTGCGTTCCCCTTATTGGATAGCATAGTGGCAACATCTGATCTTAACGTTGGCTTTAAAGATGTGAATTGGGTTCTTTTAGTGGGCAGTGTTCCTCGCAAAGCCGGTATGGAACGCCAAGAACTGTTAGGCATTAACGGCAAAATATTTGTCTCTCAAGGAAAAGCGATTAGTGACAATGCCGCTTCTGATGTGCGAATTTTAGTTGTCGGAAACCCCTGCAACACAAATTGCTTAATCGCTCTTCATAATGCTCATGACATACCGACTAACCGTTGGTTTGCGATGACCCGTTTAGACGAAAATAGAGCAAAAGCGCAACTGGCCCAAAAAGCAGGTGTGCCTGTAACCGCTATTTCGCGGATGACGATTTGGGGCAACCACTCTGCTACCCAGTATCCTGATTTTTATAACGCCCATATTAACGGGAAACCCGCGCATGAAGTCATAGGTGATGATGCGTGGTTAAAGAACACCTTCATTCCCACGGTTCAGCAAAGAGGAGCTGCGATTATCAAGGCGAGAGGGCTATCCTCTGCTGCCTCTGCCGCAAATGCCGCTATAGATACCGTACGCTCGCTGGTTTATCCAACGCCTGAAGGTGATTGGAACAGTGTAGCGGTTTTCTGTGATGGCAGCTATAATTTCCCAGAAGGCTTGATCACCTCAATGCCGATTCGTTCTGACGGCAACGAATGGGAAATTGTGCAGAATCTAGATATCAATGCGTTTAGCCATGAGAAAATTCAGGCCTCATTGAAAGAGCTTTCTGAAGAAAGAGCCCTGGTAGATAGCTTGCTCGGTTAACATTACTCATTCTGCCTCAAAAGGTTTGGGGACAACTAGTGGGTTGACGTTTTTCAGTTTTCGTTTTATAAAAGGGGACTATTGATGGTTCCCTCTTATCAAAACCTTTCTACGATTATCCCCGTTGACTTGCCATTGAGCATCGATACGGTTTTTCATCCGGTTCATGATAATAGTACGGATTTCGTTAAATGCATACCCCTGCAGGAAAATAGATACATGGTCGTTGCGGGAGACGTTTCCGGACACAGCCCTGAATCCATCCAAGTTGCAGCGCGCTTCCATAATCTTATAGAAAAGATACAAGAGGAGGGCATCTCCCCCCTTGCCGTTTGCAAATCATTTAATGAATATCTGGCAACGCAATGGAACAATAACCACGAGGGTGATTTATCCGCATCAATCACCTCATTAGCTGCTTCCTTTATTACATTTGATTTAGCAAGCAATTCTATACAATTACTTTCCAGCGGCTTTCCCTCACCCACCCTGCACACAAGCCATATGGCACCGATGGTGAACCTAGGGAATGCTTCCATGCCAATGGGATGGTTTGACCCCTTTGAGCCCTACGCGCACAGCACAACATTTCCAGCCGAAGGGATCTTGTATCTTTGGAGTAACGGCCTTATAAGCCATGCGCGGAAGATGGATATACACCCCCTTTCGCTTGCAATTCTCCTCCTGCAAACAAAAGATGAAAGCGATACCCCTTTTCTAAAAGAGCAACCGGATGATATTTTATTAATAAAAATCTCGTGGCCAAAATTAGATATGAAGGTGAGCACGTTGCCTCTGTTTGAAGCGAATTACGCAGGAAATACAAAAGATGATATAGATATGTTTCAAGCAACGTGGCGAAAGAGCATTCAGGCGATTCTACCGAGTTTGCACAAAGAGAAACTCAATAAGATTCTGCTGTGCACGCGGGAGGCTATATTAAATGCGTTGTCACACGGCTGCTCCCTCCAAAATTATCTTTTCAGCAGTATGCAAATGTGTATTTCCGCGGATATGAATTCAATTTTCGTACGTATCCAAGATGAGGGTACAGGATTTGATCCTGATTCGCCTTCATTGCAGCTGGCTAGAGGATTGGAAGATCACGTTCCTCTCGGACTGATCATCATCAAAAGCCTTGCTTCTTGGGTTGAATTTAGCAACAATGGAAGTTGCCTGCTATTATCTTTCCACTTAGATAAAATTTAACCGACCCAAATTTCGGCACCTTTTTATGTTAGATTATCGAATCGAGAATGAAACCCTCACCATTTCCATCCCTGGAGATATCTCCAGTACAAACGCCAGCGAAGTACAGGCCTCTATTATTCAAATAGTAGAGACGAAGAATGTCTGGCAAAACAAATGGAATCATTTGAAAATCGATCTTACGCGTGCGGAAATTATAGATTCGCTGGGCATCAATGTGTTGATCAATGTTCAAAGAAAAGTGAAGAACAGGCCATGTGACATTGAAATCGTGATTGCCAGTTCAACGATTTTGCAGCTGCTCAGTTATACCAGAATTGATCAACAGATGAAGATCACTATGCTTGATGCTTCAGACGAACGAAGCCAATATTCAAGTTAAACGATCATACCGGCGGTATCCCGAATTAACCAATTTGAATTAACCGGTTTTTGCGAGCCTACTTTTTCAGAGAGGTCGTAGAGCGGCATTCCTTCTTCTGCTCCAGAGGCGGTGCCCAGTTGGTTTAATTGTTGAACTCTTTTAGCGAGCTTGATGGCATCGCTTCCCATCGGCAAGGTAGTGACTTTGCCGTCTTCGGAGCGTAACATATAATAACCATCCCTGTATTCCAGAGTGACTGCGGATGAAGCGCCGGTGCCAGATATCATAGCCTGTACATCGGGGTGATTGATGAGCTCATTTGAGAGATTTTTTTTCAAATTATTAATATCATCTACGTTACTCACATTATTCTCCATTAAATAGGTACTTAACTCATTGGGAAGCTTACCGCTGTTTCGGACTTTCATAGCTTGCTCAAAAGACTCCTTGGGAGTTACCTCAGGAGCCTTGGGTGCTGACAGGTTATTGACTAAAGCTTTTCCAAGCGAGAAGAGTCCGGTAATTAACAAAGGGTTCATGGGGCAAGTATTCTCCTATAGGGTTATCTCATCACGCCTACACTGTAAACGCATCCAATTCCTAGAGAAGCAATAAGAGTGCCAATTTACCTAACCAAGCGCTTTTCGAATCAATTCTTCTGCCAAGGCCTCTTTTCCTAGAGTCTTTACCGCGCTTTGAACCGCTTTATCAGCTTCAGTGAGCTTATAGCCCAAGGTTACCAGAGCGGCAATAGCGTCCTGAACGGCATTGCCGAATGAATCACCACCTGTAGCGGGTTCCCCCGTGCACATGGAAACCGTAGTTGTGCCTATAGAAAAGACCTTATCTTTTAACTCCAGCACTAAACGTTCGGCTGTTTTTTTTCCAATTCCGGGGCATTTTGATAATAGCCCAACATCGCCTTTAGCAATTGCGTTTTTAATAGTATCAACAGACAGCTTGCTCATAATACCCAGGGCAATTTTTGGCCCGATACCGGATACTTTTTCAACCAACAAGCGAAAGAAGTCTCGTTCCTCGCGTGATGAAAAACCGTACAACGTTTGAGAGTCCTCACGATAGACGACAATGGTGTGCAATTTTACATTATTCCCCACACGAGGCAACTTTTCCATAGTAGAGATGGGCATATTCACCTCATATCCCAAACCGTTAGCGGTCTCTATAATGGCCTGCACAAGTGTGCTTTCAACGACTTTACCTTCAACTGTTACGATCATATAAAAATGAGTTATTTATTTAAATTCAATACATCGCGCATGTTATAAAGCCCTGGTGCCTTTTGCGTGACTAGCCAACAGGCCGCACGTAGAGCTCCCCGTGCGTAAATAAGGCGATCCCAAGTACGCTGGGTTAATTCCAAGCGCTCTCCTTGGCCTATAAAATATGTGGTGTGTTCTCCTACAACATCTCCCCCACGCAGAGCGTGCAGGCCTATTTCATCTTCAGTGCGTTTGCCGGTGAGTCCTTCGCGGCCACATTGTAGATGTGATGTTTTGCCTCGGGCATTTGCGATTGTCTCAGCCAATGCAAGGGCGGTACCACTCGGAGCATCTACCTTCAGGGCGTGGTGGATCTCCATAATTTCGGCATGGTATGCTTTGCCTAACTTTTCAGCTGCTAATTCCGTGAGATAAAATAAAACATTTACTCCGATAGCATAATTGCCGCTCATGAGAACCGGAATGGTGAGAGCTGCAGATTTGATTGCTTGAAGCTGTTCTAGGTTAAAGCCAGTTGTTCCGATCAAAATAGGTTTTTTATTTTTGAGCGCATAGTCCAATACCGCCAAACTGCCTTCAACAGTACTGAAATCAACAATAACGTCTACCTGATCAGCCGGTATATTTAAATGCCCGCCACGCTCGATAGAATAGGCTATAGCTATGCCGGAATCCGGTGAAACTTCTTGAATAGCAGTTCCCATTCTGCCTTTGGCACCATTTAGCAATATTTTGAGCATCTTTTATAACCATAATACTCATACCAATATATGCAAGGAAGACCTTTTCCTTAGTGGGTATTAAATTTTACAGATAAAGAACCCTGCCTCGATGTTTGACATTGCACCTTCATGGTATAAAATGGTGACTATCCCCCTCATTTATTTATGACGACTATGAACCTATCTGAAATGAACGAACAAGTTAAGGAGGCTTCAGCGTGGGTGACACTCCTTAGGCAAGAAATCGGGCGAGTAATCATCGGCCAAAAGTACCTTGTGGACCGCTTAATTGTCGGGCTTTTGGCAAACGGCCACGTTTTATTAGAAGGCGTTCCCGGGCTTGCTAAAACCCTCTCGATTCGCACGCTTGCTCAGGCCATACAAGCTCACTTCCAGAGGATACAGTTCACGCCGGATCTGCTACCCGCGGATATTATTGGCACATTGATTTACAACCCGCAAAAAGCCGAGTTTTTCACTAAAAGAGGACCCATATTCGCTAACATTATTTTGGCAGATGAAATCAATCGAGCTCCTGCAAAAGTCCAAAGTGCATTGCTAGAAGCGATGCAAGAGCGACAGGTGACGATTGGCGATACTACCTACCCCCTGCCGGAGCCTTTTCTGGTACTTGCCACAGAAAACCCCATTGACCAAGAGGGCACATACCCGCTTCCTGAAGCTCAGGTGGACCGGTTTATGCTTAAGATCAAAATAGACTACCCTTCACAGGAGGAAGAGCTTAAGATCTTGAACACGATGGCTTCCACTAAACCGGACTATACCATCAATTCAGTCGTCAGCCCTCAGGAAATTTTGCGTTCCAGGAAGTTAATCGACTCTATTTACATTGATAACAAAATAAAGGACTACATCATCGATATTGTTTTCACGACACGTGACCCAATGCGTTTCAAGCTAAACCTAGCAAATATGATTCAGTTTGGTGCTTCGCCACGGGCAACCATTGCGTTAACCCTAGCTTCGAAGGCCTGGGCCTTTTTCCATGGCAGAGCGTTTGTAACGCCTCAAGATGTAAAGAATATCGCCATGGATGTACTGCGCCATCGTGTGATTATATCCTACGAGGCGGAAGCAGAAGGCCTGACTAGCGAAAATATTGTACAGAAAATCCTCGATACAGTCCCTGTCCCCTAAGCGATGCCAGACGATATCAATAAGACCGGCGAAATTCTGCGCAAAGTTCGGCAAGTAGAAATACGCACTAACCGCATGGTTACAGATGTTATGGCCGGCGCTTACCATAGCGTCTTTAAAGGACGCGGGATGGATTTTGAGGAAGTACGTGAGTATGTGCCCGGCGATGATGTTCGCACGATTGACTGGAATGTAACCGCGAAAACAGATATACCGCATGTAAAAACGTTTAGAGAGGAACGCGAACTTACGATTATTCTCATGATAGACTTAAGTGCTTCCGGCATCTTTGGTTCTTCAGAACAAAGCAAACGCGAGCTGGCTGCCGAAGTCGCTAGTGTGCTTGCTTTCTCTGCCACGAGGAATAATGACAAAGTGGGCCTAATCCTTTTTTCCAGCAAGATAGAGAAATTTATTCCCCCGAAGAAAGGCAGACAACATGCCTTGCAGATCATCCGCGATATGTTTTTCTTTGAACCGGAGGAACGCGGTACAGATATTATCGCTGCATTGCAATATCTCAACCGCGTCACTAAACGCAAAGCAATTGTCTTTCTCATAAGCGACTTTTTACAAGACAAAGACGGCAAGCTGCCTTCCTTTAACCTTCAAAAAAAAGATCCCTTGATACGCGCGCTGGAAATCACAAACCATCGACATGATTTAATCAATATAACGGTCTCTGATCCGCGTGAAGTCGAACTCCCCAAAGTTGGCCTACTTTCATTAGAAGACTCTGAAACCGGTGAGCTTATACAAATAGACACTTATAACAAGAATGCTAGCCAAACGTTTGCGAACTTAAACAGAAACCGCCTGAGCGCGATTCGTAAAACGTTTCAACAAAAGGGGCTCAGCGCGATCCATTTATCCACCAGCCGACCTTATATCAAGGATCTACGCCTCTTTATGCAAAATAGGATAAAAAAGAGATGAACGCGCAAACCGACATCCATGATATTTTGCCTCCATTGGAGATCCCTTGGCCGCTTTGGCTATGGGCTGCTATCATTGCCACCGCTGTTCTTCTCTTTATTGTTTTTTATTGGCTGATTCGTAAGTACCTGAAACGGTTGCGTCAAAAAAGAGCTAAAGCACAATATGCTCCACCACCGACACCTTATGAGCTTGCTTTAAAAGCATTAGATGAGGCTCAGCAATTGATGTCTCCCGGTAACGATCATGCGTTGTCGATCGCGTTATCGGATACCATTCGTGTCTATTTAGAAAAGGAGTACGTTCTTCCCGCACCTGAGCGCACAACAGAAGAGTTTCTGCATGACGTGAGCGCGCAACTTTTATTTAGAGGAGAAACGCTCGATATCCTCTCTCTGTTCTTACAACAGTGTGACTTGGCGAAGTTTGCCAAACAGGCATTCACTCCTGAACAGCAAAAAGTACTTTTAGATAAAGCAAAAAAGTTTCTGGAGCATGCGCAAAAACAAAAATACGTCTTTCACCAGCAAGAAAAGTCCGTTCAGAAAGCCCTCAAGACTTGGAAGCCAGACTATTCTTAATCCGTTGGAAGTCTATCTTTAATAATACTCGCAATTCACCGCGCACCTTGGCTATGCCCATGATGTATTCGCTATCTACGCTTTGCCCAAGGTCGATGTTCTCATTGACCTCAGCGTGTGGTATATTAACAACCTCATCTACTTCATCCACGATCATGCCCATAAGCGTGGGTAGGTCAGATTCGTCTTCTATTTGAATGACAACAATGCAGGTTTCCATTGTTTCAGCCACCTCTTTAAAATCAAACTTCATCCGTAAGTCAATGACAGGCACAACCTTTCCTCTCAAATTGATAACGCCTCGCACGTAATTAGGCATATGGGGCACCCGTGTAATGGGTTGTAAACGGATAATCTCTCTTATCTGCAATACCCCGATACCAAAATGCTCCTCATTGAGGCGAAAGATTAAATACTTATCAACACGTTCCTCATCCAACAATGTCCGAACGTTGTTTTCACCGACTTCCGTTTTCATAGTAAATAAGGGATAAGGGTAGCTACTTTCTACAGCTTAATCGTAGATAATGATCATTGCAAAGTTAAAAATGTTTCGTGCCCTAAAGCGCTTTACAATTCGTGGCAATTTGGCAGTATTTAATGTTATATAATTAAAC
The DNA here is from genome assembly GCA_001872735.1 of Verrucomicrobia bacterium CG1_02_43_26. Lineage (NCBI taxonomy): Bacteria > Pseudomonadati > Verrucomicrobiota > Verrucomicrobia bacterium CG1_02_43_26. Next base: position 91,004 of record MNWT01000016.1, read on the forward strand.
ATACTCAGCCAAAGCCTTTATTATGAAACAATATCTTGATCTTTTACAACATGTCCTTGAAAACGGTGAAGAGCGTATGGACCGCACAGGCGTAGGCACCTATAGTGTTTTTGGAGCACAAACCCGTTTCGATATTTCAAATTCATTTCCATTGTTGACGACTAAGAAACTCCATATACGGTCTATTCTGTACGAGCTGTTTTGGTTTTTAAAAGGGGATACGAATATTAAGTATTTAAATGATCATCGAGTGTCTATTTGGGATGAGTGGGCTGACGAGAATGGAGATCTTGGCCCTATCTACGGAGAGCAATGGGTTCGCTGGCAACGCCCTGATGGTAAAACGGTTAACCAAATTGACCGTGTGATAAATGATCTAAAGGCCAACCCACATAGCCGGCGCCACATTGTGTGCGCTTGGAACCCGGGTGTGCTGGACCAAATACAGGTCTCCCCTCCCCCTTGCCACGCGCTTTTTCAGTTCTATGTTTCGGGGGACAACGAGCTTAGCTGTCAGCTATACCAACGCAGTGCTGATATCTTTCTCGGCGTGCCGTTTAATATAGCATCCTATGCGTTTCTGACCTATATGGTGGCACAGGTAACCGGAATGCGTCCAAAGGAGTTTGTGCACACATTTGGCGATTTGCATCTTTACACAAACCATGTTGATCAAGCAAAAGAGCAACTTTCCCGCGAGCCTCGCGCGCTCCCGCAGCTTAAGTTAAACCCGGACATCAAGAGTATTTATGATTTTGACTTCCCGGACTTCGAGATCGTTGATTACGATCCATACCCTTCTATCAAGGCTCCTATAGCAATTTAATTAAAAAAATTTAGCTATGAAGGCCATCGTTGCAATTGCGGAAAATAATGTCATTGGGCAAAATAATTCACTTCCTTGGCAATTGCCTGAGGACTTGAAGTGGTTTAAAAAGGCTACGAAGGACAGTATTCTCATCATGGGGCGCAAGACCTTTGATTCTCTCGGCAAACCGTTACCGGGCAGAGAAAGCTATGTCCTCACGCGATCAAACAAAGAGATCCCGGGCGCTCACGTGATTCATACGGTTGAGGATGTCTTGAAGCTTAAAGAAACGGCAACAAAGCCGATTTGGGTAATCGGTGGGGCTGAGATCTACAAACTGCTCCTTCCCTACTGCGCCGAACTCTACATCACCCATGTTAAAGACAACCCAGCGGGTGACACTTTTTTCCCGGAATATGAACCTATGTTTACAGCAAGCGAAACATTACAAGACACACCGGAGTTTAAAATCGTCTGCTATCGTAATGTAAGGCTGTCGTCACAAACTACATGTGAGCCGCAAAAATAAACGCGCCAAGGCTTCCTTGGTATAGTCCCATAACAATCGTAAGCGTTGCGAGTAATCCTAAGACAAAGCGGTGTATGCAAGAAGACGCTGGCAAGGCATAAACATCTTCAGCTTCTTTACGATCATCCTTTGCTTTCCAGGCAAAGAAATACGTCTCCCGAATCCAGTCGAAATAGTAATAAATTGAGATGACAACGCCGATGACGGCTATTCCTAACAAAACGTAAAGGCCTGCTATATAAGCCGCTATAAAGATAAATAGTTTAGCGATAAAACCGGCTGTTGGAGGAATCCCAGCCAGAGAGACCAATCCTACCCCAAGAACAAAGCCTAGAAACGGGTTTGCCTTGGCCAAATTCTCGTAATGCTCTAGGCGCTGATCTTCGTCGTTATGCCCGCACACGAGTACCATAACTCCTGCCACTGCGAATGACGCAAACAAGTATGCGTATAAATAAAATATTACCGCCGGGATTGCCCAGGAAACTTTAAAAGCCGCGATGACACCTATTAGCATATATCCTGCATGGGCTATACCGGATAAACCGATCAAACGTTTAACATTTCCTTGCGGGACAGCTGCCAGGTTACCAAAAAGAATTGTTATACCCGCAATGGCAGAAAGCATGGGAATGAGCAAATATTGCATCGGCCAGAAAGGTCCTGTAATCAAGTTGATCAGAACAATGAACCCACCGGCCTTGGAAGAAACGGCTAAGAACGCCATTACAGGAGTTGGCGCACCTTGGTAAACGTCCGGTATCCAGATCTGGAAGGGAAAGGCACCAATTTTAAAGGCAACACCACAAATCACTAAAACAACGGCGACTTGGACGATAAAGTTATGAGAATTCAGCCCAATAAAGCTGGCTAATTCGGTAAAGCTAAGCGCGTCTACCGTATGCCCTTCAATCATGGGGTTACCTGCAACACCGTATAATAAAACAATACCGAAGAGCAGGATGGCAGTGCTCACGCCGCTAAGAATCAAGTACTTAAAGCCGGCTTCCAAGCTAAACACACTGCTCCTGGCGTAACTGATCATTACGTAGAAGGCTACAGAAACCAGTTCCAGGGAAACAAACAGCATGATAAAGTGGTTACTCTGTGCCAAGAGCATCAAACCGATCGTTGCAACAACCAAGAGGTGGTAAAACTCTGTTCGCGGCAAGTCCTGTTTCATAAAATAGACAGAGGCTAAATAACCCACAAGTACCGAAGCAAACAGGAAGAACACCCGCATCACTTCCCCTAAGGGCGTGTGTAAGAGCATGCCGGAAAAATTAGAAATCGGTTTTTCAACAAATGCGTTACTGCATATCAAAATAAATAATAATGCGACTAACAAACCCCCTATGGCTACTCGAGGAATGATCATCTTCAAATGCTGGGGTAAAAGCATCTCTAGCCCTAAAAGCAATAGGGCCAATATCCCGAGCAAGATCTCCGGTTCAATATAGATCCATTGGTTGGACTCCGCGATTAATCTTAAAATTTCCATATCTATTGTTGAATACTTTTAATTTCGTAAACTGTTGTTTTCAGTTCATCGTTTATAAAGTCTGACATCGGTCTTGGCCAAAATCCTATAATAACAAGTGTCGCAATTAATAGAACTGCAGGAACACGTTCCGCAATCGAGATATCTGTCATGTCCGCGGAATTATACTGATCTTTGAATGAATCTCTGGGTTTGCCCATAAAAATCCAGGCCATTGCTCTCAAGCCATAAACAGCAGAGATTACGATACCAAAAATGGCCACAAAAGTCATCCAATGGCTGTATTCCCATAGGCTTATAAAAATTGTCAGCTCGCCCCAGAAATTAGCAAACCCGGGAAGGCCTATATTGGCCATAATAGCTGTTAAGAAAAAGGCTGCCAGAATAGGTGTCTTTTTATACAAGCCACCCATAGCCGTCATATCAAAGGTTTGCGTGCGTTTATACAACAGAGAACTCATCAAGAACAATAGTGCCACAGAAAGCCCGTGCGCGAACATCAATAAAATAGTACCGCCGATACCGATCGTGGAAAGGGTTACGATACCTAGGAAGCAATAGCCCATGTGCATCACCGAGCTATAACCGATCATCTGCTTTAAGTCGCGTTGGGAAGTTGTCACCAGCCCGAGAATGAATACGTTACAGAGGGCTAAAATGGCGAGGAAGAAACTCCAATTAGCTGCTCCTTGTGGCAACAAGGGTGCCGCTATCTGAATGAGCCCGTATAGGCCAAACTTTTTCAAAACACCGGCATGCATCATAGCTGTCGGTGTAGGTGCGGCGGCATAGCCTCTTGGCGCCCAACTATGGAAGGGGAAAAGGGAGACGAGTATACCAAAGCCGATGAGTAATATGGGGAATATATTGTTTTCAACGGTGACCAATAATGGGTACTTGGCAAGAAACTGTTTTAGGGAGATCAGGTCAAACGAACCGATGCCACAGGAAACATAAAGGGCAATCAAGCCAACGAGTGTAATGAGAGCGCCTAAGGTCAAGTAAACCGTCATTTCCATAGCCGCGGTTCTGCGGCCTTTTCCGCCCCATACACCAATCATAATAAAGGTAGGTACGAGCGCAAATTCATGGAAGAAGAAGAAGAAAAAGATATCAATGGATGCGAAAACTCCCATCAAGCCCGCTTGCATCAAGAGCAATAGAACAAGGTAGCGGGAAATGTTTTCTACTTTTGTAATAATAGCATGATAACCCGCTGCCAACCCCACAATACCCGCTAGCAAGTACAAGGGCGCGGAAATGCCGTTTAAGCCGAGCTTGAGGCTAATCCCTAAACCGTTTAGCCCGGTATCAATATTTGAGTAAAAGGCGTAGCCTCCGTGAGTAATGGCCGCTACATTGTATTCAAAAAATAACCACACAGAGCATAGCGCAGGGACAATGAACCCGAGCAAAGCAACAGAGCGCACAAAATTTTCGTTCTCAGGCTTTCTAATGATGAGCACAAATGCCGCTATCAACGGTACAAATATAGAGGCTTGTAAGAAAAGTGGGTTAAATGGATTCATAACATAAAAGCTCTACAGATTAGTAGATTGCGAAAAATAAATAGATTAAAATGCCAAACAAAAACCAATACACATAGCCGTGCAGGTTACCGGTGTGCAGTGTTTTAGTAAAAATGCCCACGAGGCCGGTAAAGCCGGCTGCCCCGCGTACAAATAATCCTGAGATAAGCACGAGATCCAAAAATGCAAGCGCGTCCGCAAATCGCTGCTGCACTTTTGCTACAAAGAAGTTATATACTTCGTCAAAATAAAACTTCTTTTGAAAAACCCTGAACAGCGGCCTCACTTGGGATTCCAGCGGATCCTTTACCGTACCTGGTTTGTAGTATAAATAAGTCAAAACCAAACCAAGCATCCAGGCGCTGGTTGTCATGATCAAGAGCATGGTAGAGGCTCCGGCTTCATGAATAGCGTTTGAAATCGCTTTATATTCGGGTAAAAAGGCAGGGCTCCAGGTATTGGGCCACAAAGTGGTATAGCCCGCTACTAAAGCAAAAATAGCTAAGATGATTAAGGGGACTGTCATCACCAGGGAACTTTCCTTGGCGATTTCGGCAGATTTGGATTTGGTATGCCCGAAGAAGGTGATCCAGAGCAATCTGCCCATATAACAAGCGGTCAGAAATGCCGCAAAGTAAATGGCTACGAATATGCCCTTATTACTCAAGTATGCTGCTTCTATGATGGCATCTTTACTGAAAAAGCCGGAGGTAAAGTTAACACCGCAAAGGGCTATCAAGCCGGCCATAAAGGTGAGCGAGGTTACGGGCATGCGCTTTAAAAGGCCGCCCATCTTAAAGATATCTTGTTCGTGGTGCAATGCGTGTATGATAGAACCGGCGGCAAGGAAGAGAAGTGCCTTAAAACAAGCATGTGTCGCTAGATGGAAGAGGGCTAAGCCCGCGTACCCCATGCCTAAAGCTGTTGCCATATAACCAAGTTGAGATAACGTGGAATAGGCTAGTATTTTCTTAATATCACTTTGGCCGAGAGCGCAAAGGCCTGCAAAAACAGTCATAGCAGCTCCCAAGCAAGCAATCACGTTTAATACTTCTACGGGTAGCAGGAAGATAATTCGAGCGACCATGTAGATGCCGGCAGCGACCATGGTAGCGGCGTGGATCAATGCGGAAACTGGTGTCGGGCCTGCCATCGCGTCCGGCAACCACACATGCAAGGGGAATTGAGCACTTTTGCCGATAAATCCACAAATCAATAACAGGCCGATCGTGGTCGATATCAACTGGGGATCCGCATGCACTATTGTGCTTAAGGTCAATATATCAACGGTGCCGAAGTTCCAGTAACATGCGATAATACCAGCTAGAAAGGCGAAGTCTCCTACGCGGTTTACAATAAAGGCTTTCTTTGAGGCCATAGCGGCGTAATCCAGACCCGCGTAATGGGCAATCAGGGCATAGGAAGAAAAGCCCACTAATTCCCAGAATATAAAAAGCATGAACAGGTTGTCCGCAAGGACAATCCCAAGCATCGAGAACATGAAGATGGATAAACCGGCAAAAAAGCGGGCTCGGGAATCATCATCATCCATATAACCTATACTAAACACGTGTATAAGAAAGCCGATTACTGTGACCACGGCCAACATTAATGCTGTTTGGTGATCAAAGTAATAACCGATTGACAACGTAAAGTCGCCAAGGACAAGCCAGGGCAAGCTGGTATGGAAGGGGTCTCCCTGCCATTTAAAGAGCACCCAGAGAGAAAATACCATGAGGGTGAAAGCCGCGGCCACTGATATAAATGTGGCTATGTTGTGCTTGCGCCTGAAAAACCGCGCGATCAATAGAGCAGACAACAGGGGCGTAATCAGTATCAGTGTGCAAATTAAGGGGAAATTATCTTTGAAAGCAGTCATTGTAATTCTTATTTTCTATAATTTTAACGCATCCATATCTTCGACCATGATCGATTGGCGTTTCCTATATAAAGCAACGATAATCGCCAGTCCCACAGCGACTTCGGCTGCCGCGAATGTTATAATAAAAAACACAAATAGATTACCGTCCATAGTGTTATTATATCGAGAAAACGCTACTAGAGCCAGGTTCACGGCACTGAGCATAAGTTCCAGGCTCATGTAAATAATAAGGGTGTTACGTCTTAATAAGACTCCAAAGAAGCCGATCGCAAATAAGGTACCCGCGACACATAAAAAAGCATTTAGATCAATTGTCATAATAGTGCACCTTTCTCTCCTCTTGTTCGAGCTCTTGAGGTTCCTCCCTGTGATAACGTTTGCTAATAACAACCACACCGATCATGGCGATGAGCAGAATAAAACCGGCCACTTCGAAGGGCAAAACATACTTTGTAAACAGGCCATAGCCAAACACTTGTACTTTTGCGGCAAAGGGCAAGGGGTTATTTTCTAAAAAATCGGGCTGAGTGGCCAGGTCTACCAACGCGGGAGAAGGGATACTATTCTCTCCATAAGAAATGTATACCACCCCAATCATCAAAGCCAGGAAGCATAACATCGCCACGAAGGCCGTTTGGCGGGAAATGGGCTTACGGGATACTTTATCTATATTCAGTAACATGATAATGAATATAAACAGCACCATCACCGCACCAGCATAAATGATCACTTGCACCACTGCTATAAAATAGGCCTGCAGGAGGACAAACATGGCGGCTTGCGCAAGAAGGGTCGCAATCATCAATATAGCGGAATTGACAGGATTACGGCTCACGACCACACCTAAAGCGCCTAGGAGGATTGTTGCCGCAAATACGTAAAATAAGAAATCAGTCATAATTAATGAGCATCTTTATTGGCTTCAGCAGCCTTTTTCTTTTTATCCCATTTGTAATGCTTATCAGGATACGTCCCGCCAAGCTCATACAATTTGTCTTTGTGAAAAATTAACTCTTCTCGTGATGTTCCGGACACAGAATACACATCCTGTAAAAATATAGCTTCTTCCGGGCAAACTTCTTCGCATAGACCACAGTAGATACAGCGCAGCATATTGATATCAAACTCTTGAGGAGCCTTTTCTACATGGCTGTTTTTGCTGTCAGCGGAAATTTCTCCCGGTATTATGCGGATGGCTTTAGGCGGGCATACAAATTCACATAATTGGCAGGATACACACTTTTCCCGCCCATTGGGGTCTTTCACCAACGTGGGCACCCCGCGATATCGATCCGGTAATATGGGCCGCTCTTCCGGATACTGTAAAGTGACGGTGGGACGAAAAAGATTCCTGAGCGTGACGACTAATCCCCCCATAATTTGAGGGATGTATGTCCTTTCCAGCCACGTTAGGGGTTTTCTTTCTACTACTTTAATATCCATATCAATAAATACCTTTGTTAAATCCTACATCATATCGATGAATGCAATAAATAATATATAAAACAAGAGGTTTGCAAAGCTAAGCGGCAACAATATTTTCCAGCCGAGGTTCATGACTTGGTCATAACGGAAGCGAGGCAGTGTCCATCTCACCCACATAAAGATAAATACAATCGAAAATACTTTAAATAAGAACCATAACACGCTAAGGACAGAACCGAAAGCCGTATGCGGCCATGGCGCTGGGATACCGGGCAAGAAATTCCAGCCACCAAAGAACAGTATGACAAACACCGCTGATCCAATGATCAGGTTCACATACTCTGCCACAAAGAATAGCCCGAATTTAAATGCGCCATACTCGGTATGAAAACCGCCAACAAGCTCTGTCTCCGATTCCGGCATATCAAATGGCTGGCGATTTGTCTCCGCAAACAGGGCTGTTAAAAATATTAACGCGGATACGGGTTGCCATAACACAAGCCATAAGACTTCTTGCGATTGTACTATACTAAATAGGGACAAACCGCCTTGTATATTTGGCCCGTTTACCCAGATCAACACCGGTAAAATAGAGGCGGACATCGATAACTCATACGATATCATCTGTGCCGAAGAACGTATGCCACCGAAAAAGGGATACTTACTGTTCGCGGACCATCCTGCCAATACAACGCTGTATACAGAAAGCGATGTAATCGCCAAAATGAATAAAATACCTATGTCTAAATTGGCTAAAACCAGAGGAATGGCATCCCCTGCCTCGTTCCAACGCACGCCAAAGGGCACGACAACCATCGTCAACATGGCGGGCACAAAGGCAATTACGGGGGCCAGGGTGTAGTAAAATTTATTAACGTGGCCAGGAATGGGCTCTTCTTTGAATAAGAATTTCAAGCCATCTGCAATGGGCTGCCAAATGCCCATTCGTGTCAGCATTTTTCCAACCACGGGAAGGGCGCTGATAAAGGGCAATGCTGTACGATTTGGCCCCACACGGCCTTGTATCCAGCTGGCTACTTTTCTCTCAGCCAAAACAGCGTACGCCGAAAACGTCATCACCACAATGATCACAAGAAGCGCATATATCACTTTAAGCACTATATCCATAACGTTTTAGGTATTCGTAGTCACAAGGGGTTCATAATGCAGGGTTTTGCCTTCAACGAAGGAAAAGTTTTGGAAGGCATCCGCATCCAGCAAATAACCCTCGTCCGGTATCACTTCAAAGGCTAAGGATTTAAACTCAGGTATAGACTGCACCATATCTTTCCAAATACTGCCAACGGAATACGGGTGCAGCTCAGGGCTGTTAAAAAGTATCAAGCACAGAAGATGGTCTCCGGAGGTAATGCCTTTTGGCGCCGGTATGGCTTGGTGAAATTTTTGTAAACGGAACTGCTGGTTAACAAAGGTTCCTGATTTCTCAAACACCATAGCAGTGGGTAAAGACACTTTAGCCACTTCGCTCGTTGGGTTCTTATGCGTGCCAAAATAGATTAAATTAACTTTCTTTAACTGCGCTTGCGTTATCCCGTACAGAGTCAGGTCTTCGTTAAACACAATGATGTTTGTAATCCTTTTGTCATCTAACTGTTGCGCTAAATGAGATAGGTCAGTTACGGGATCTTGCTGCAATAAGCGCGTCACAAAAGCTCCACGCATATTAGGTGTCCTGTCTGACGATATTAGCAGTTCATCCCCTTCTCCCACATGGCTGATGGCATCAACATTTCCTGGATACAGGGCGGTAAATTTCTTGAGCATAAACTGCTCTTCAACCGACATATGCCCTGATATAACATAGGCCGTGTCGCCCATGGGCATCAACTCATTAATGCGGCTACAAGCTTCGTCTCGAGATACCTTATGGCCATCAATTCTGTAATTAAACATCCGGTCTTCTGCTTCCACAAGCTTGTACAGCATACGCCCGCTGTCAGACATCCAGGTATCATTTACCTCATCATTCTGGCGTGGGGTAATTCGGTAGATCTTGCCTTCTCTTGAAAACACTGTGGTATTTACGCCGACACTGCTTTCAGGGCAAATGCTTTTGGTTTGTTTTAGAAACCAGGTACGCATCTTAAATCGAAAATCAGTACTCGTGAGCGCGCCAACGGGGCAGATATCCACGGTATTTAATGAATAATTACTTGATAATTCTTTGCCGGGGAAACAGGTCAATGTCGTATAAGAACCGCGTTGGGTAAATCCTAGAACATCCTCGTGAATGATTTCTTTGCAAAAGCGTATACAGCGGGAACACAGAATGCATCGCTCGTCATCAAGCATGACGCGTGGCCCCACAGGGACTTTTTTGGGTTTAACCACTTTATTTTCAACAAAACGACTTTCCCCACGGCCATAATCCGCGGAAAATTCTTGTAAACGGCACTCCCCTGCTTGATCACAAACCGGGCAATCCAACGGGTGATTAACAAGCAAGAACTCCGTCACTCCGTTTTGGCAATCTTTCGCTAACGTGGAATCCGTTTTAATATGCAAACCAGGGGAAACGGTCGTACCACAGCCTATCGCCGGGCGTGGCATCCAGCCTATCTTTGGTTTACCGTTATCATCCAAAATAGCTTCTCCGGTTGCTCGATCGCGCATTGGCATCCCGATCTCAATCAAGCATATACGGCAATTACCCGCAATACTTAGCTTAGAATGATAGCAATAGTTCGGTATCTCCTTCTTGGCGTACTTGGCAGCCTCGATAGCATTGATGCCCGCAGGTACTTCGACCTCTACGCCATCAACATTTATCTTCACTTTTTCTTTCGGCTTTGCCTGCTCCATTATAAAATTCCCTTTAAATTAATGAAAATTCGCTGTTTTGTTTCTTGGCTTTGTCAGCCGCTTTAGCTAAAAACTCGTCTCTAAATTTAGCTACAAAACTTTCTGTAGGCCACGCAGCCGCTTCACCATGCGCGCATATCGTGCGTCCGGAAATTTGTAATGATATCGAATGCAATAAGTTAGCATCTTCTTCTCGAGCACCCCCTTCAGACATTCTTTTCGTGATTTTATGCATCCATAGACAACCTTCGCGACAGGGCGTGCATTGCCCACAGGTCTCATGGCTATAAAAAGCGTTAATATTCGCCAGGGCTTCTACCATATCAACGGTATCGTCCATCACAATCACAGCACCGGAACCAGACATAGAGCCTACGGCGGTCAAGCTGTCAAAATCCATCGGAATATCCCGTATTGACCAGTCAAACTCAGATCCGTCTCTAAGCTTACCTTTATAGCGTTCATCCGCGCGCAACACTTTAGCAGATGTGCCTCCCGGGATAACTGCTTTCAGAGTTCTACCGGGGAAAAGACCGCCACAGATATCAAAAATCAGTTCACCTAAAGTAACGCCACCACAAGGAAACTCATAATAACCGGGCTTTTGCACCAAGCCACTCACGCACCAAATACGCGTACCGGTGTTACCGGGTGTGCCTATCTTGGCAAACTCCTTGCCGCCCATATCAATGGCATGCTTCACATGGCACAAGGTTTCTACGTTGTTAACGATCGTAGGGCACTGGTAAAGGCCTAGGACAGCTGGAAAGTATGGGGGTTTAATTCTAGGATACCCGCGTTTCCCTTCAAGGGATTCGATCAATCCGGTCTCTTCACCGCATATATAAGCGCCAGCGCCTCTGTGTACAATAATATCACAAGAATATCCGGAGCCACCTACATTGTTTCCGACAAATCCTTTTGCTTTAGCTTCTTCAATCGCTTTTTTAAGGATTCTTGCCCCTTCATACATTTCTCCACGTATGTAAATAAATGCCATTTTAGCCTGTATAGCATAGGCAGTAATCATCATCCCCTCAATCAATTGATGAGGGTCTTTGTACATAATCTGCCTGTCTTTAAACGTACCAGGCTCAGATTCATCCGCATTACAAATTAAATAAACGTCCTTACCGGATTTACGGTCAATAAAGCCCCACTTTACTCCGGCAGGGAAACCTGCTCCCCCACGGCCTCGAATCTCAGAGTCCTTTATCTCCTGCACCAATTCTTCCGGCTTAGCCTTAAGCGCTTTTTTAAGCACATCATAACCCCCATGGGCAAGATAACTATCAATATCAACACCATAGCCAGGTTGGCCGGCGTGTTTTAAAATCATGCGTGTTTCAGAGAGTGCCATATAATATATTATGCGTTGGAATTCTCTAGCTCGCCACGAACCTCTGCCGCGAAATCTTTTGCCTTATCCGGAGTCACATTTTCGTGCAATACCTCATTCACCTGAACCACGGGAGCAGTACCACAGCTCGCAATACATTCTACAAACTCTACGGTGTAGTTACCGTCATCAGAGGTACCGCCCAGCTCACAGCGTAACTCTTCTCGCAAGGTTTTGCAGACAGCGTAACTGCCTCGCAAAGCGCAAGAAAGCGTACGGCATACTTTAACGTGTTTTTTACCAGCGGGTTTACGACGAAACATCGGGTAAAAAGTAACGCACTCAAGCACGTTAATTGGTTGCAAATCAAGTTTTTGAGCAACCCACTCCATGGCTTCATCCGAAATATACCCCTGGTCTTCCAGGACGCAGTGCAGTAGTGGTAACAATGCGCTACGCTTTTGGGGATAAATCGGTATTAGTCTTTCTATTTCCTGCAATGTTGCCGGTTTTAAATCCATCTATAATGCTTTGAATGATTTACTAACGCTAATCACCAGCACGCTTGATTTCAATCCTTAATTTACCAAATGCCTCCCGCAGAAAGCCACCTCACTTTCTCCCAAACGGTTACAAAAAAACTATTTTGCGCCGCGCGAAGATCACAACACCTCCCAAAGCCTTTTTTCAACAAAATTGTAGATTACTTCTTGTTCTCGTTAGCAAGAACCAGTTTGTATTCAAAGGTGTTATCTAAGTTTTCAAGCGAGTAGCTCAACTTACCATTATCATCCTGGGTAAACGTCACTAGGAATTCAGTTCTTTGCATAACATAACTTTGCGCAGGAACCAAACTAACATCTTCAACATTTATATCTTTCGCCGTTTTCAATTCGTTGCATCTCCAGTCAGAAACAATACGGTAAACCATATCAGATTCTTTATAGATCTCATAATTGGTTACCTCTGTAGCCGTTTGCCTGTACGGGTTCAATTCTCGCTTGCCAGTTATGGGAGATACTAAGGTATGAGTCCCGTTAGAAGCGATTCCTTTATCCATGCCAACTAGTTCATTCATCGATGTCCCCATAACTTGATAAAGCATTGTAGACATATGATAAGCTACCTCCTCGTCTTTAAATTGCCCCTTAAAGTCTTCTATTGCATTCGCAGTCCACTCTTTATCAATATCTTTCGATTCCTTTTCTTCAACTAACTTCGGGTTATCTTTTTTATATTGGTTAAGATTTAGGGTCAGTATAGGTTTTTTGCCCTCCTCGGATTCATTTTTAGAAACATCATAAAAAGTATAGGTTGCACGGGGTAGATCGCTAATAAGCTGATCACTCACCCCATTTACAATCTCTCCAGCTTCCTCACCTGCCCTTTCTATTTGTTCCTCGAGGGACGCTTTTATATCTTTTTTATGGTTTTTGCTATTCAGTTTCCATGTTTCCTCTACACTAGTACCAGGCTTATAGACGTAATCACGGTTATCCGTCTTTTTAACAATCTTAGGCTGAACAACGAGTTTATAATCAAGGGTGTTGGCCAGATTTTCGCATTTCAAAGATACCGCTTTCTTTTCCTCTTTAGTAGCCGTGACTTTAAAAATAGTCGTTTGCGTAGCGTAGCTCTCACGTGGGTCTAATTCTAGCATCTTGTCACCGAGATCTTGCCCGGAATTTAAATGCTTATAGGTAGTCACCGCTTTAACGGTGTAAACACCCTTACCTTCGTTATAAATAGAGTAATTAGTCGTATAATCCAATCCCTGCCCCCCACGTGAGTTAGTAAAGATAAACTCTCGTTTTCCACTCTCTGGCGAAATAGTAAAACAACCAGTTGCATCACCATTCTCATACAGTTCCTTATTACTCTCGATCGATTTTTTTAGTGCAATCGGCAATTGCTGATGCACCAATTTAGACATCTCAAGGCTCACGCCATCATCATCGAAATAACTCTTAAACGCCTTAACCGAATTCGTTTGCCACTCTTCCTGGTCGAGCTCCTTATCATTTACTCGCTCCGTAACCCAATCTAAGACAATAGGATTGCTCTTGTCATCCACCTTATCCATCGGCTGGTCATAAAAGGTATATACGGCTCGATCAATGTCCTTCCAAAGCCTCTCATCAACCCCTAGATCACCCTTTTTGAGTTCTTTCTCTGAAAATAATTCGGATACGCGTTCCTCCATATCCTTTTTATTTTCTTTGCTATTCAACTCCAGTTTTTCCTCTACTTTACGATTCACACCTTTTTCATCCAGTTTTTCCTCTACTTTACGATTCACACCTTTTTCAATCACATCAATACCCTCAACATTGATAACTTGAAAACCGTCATCAATATCTTCCTTTTCGGAAATAAAAGGGGCTATGATTTTATCAAAAGCATTACTGAGGTTTTTCTTCACACCGCTATCTTCATAGCCTAAGTTTTCAAGCCCCGCATACTTTTCTTTTAGATTATTCTTAATCTTCGAGAGATTCTCTTTTATTTCTTTTAATTCAGGTAAAATCTTACCATTATGGTCTAATAGTGAGATTAAGCCGTTTTTTTCCAAAATCTCAATATTGGTCATAATGGAAAGCGCATGTAAACGGTTCAGCCCCACAAAATCTTTGATCGCAGCCGGGTCCGCATCACGTAGGTGGACTAAAATGTTGTTAATATTCATTTCGTGAGGTTTAACGCTTAAGGCAGCCAAATACCGCTTCGAATCGTCATTTTTCTCAACCGTAACAACTGTCCAACTGGGCAACAGTTTGCTTTTAAACAAATACTCACCATATTTTAAAAAACCAATCGATTTCTTTTCCTTGTTCCCCTTTTCAACGACTTTGTCCTTCAACTTACCCGTTTCTTTAGTGTCTTTTCCAAAACGTCTAACACCAGAATCTTCATCTTTACTACCTACCGAACTAAACATATTTACTTAATTAATTAAGTCAAATATAATACATAAACATTAATAAGTCAATAAATGTAACCTAATTATTAACAAATAAACACTAACAATAAAACCCTCTCGTCACTCCCTTACCCCCTGCTTCCCTACATTGGCACAATAGTTGCTTTACGTTGGGTATGATCGATGGTCTATTTCTAACTGAGAATTATATACTGGCTAAGGGCGGTATGTATAAGGCATTAGAGGAAAATCAGGCGATTGCTAGTAATATCGCAAACTCTCTCACACCGGGCTACAAGCGTATACAGGTCAATAATTCGTTTGAAACAGAGCTTAATTCTCTAATATCCCAGGGCAAGGTGAAAGAGGCGAGTATGCTGCGCCCCATGACTGAGGTAGACCCGGATGCCCAGGCGCTTCGGGAGGATGGCAATACCGTATCGGTTGAAACAGAGTTGCTCAATTTGAATAAAACTCTTCTTCAACACGAATATTCCACGCTTTATTTAAGCAGCTCCTACAAACAACTCAGAGAAGCCATTTCAGGAAAATCACTATAACCACATATTTTAGCCATGGATTTAATACCCTCAATTGATGTAACCGCTAGCGCGCTCCAGGCCTCTAAATATGGCATGAATATCACAGCGGAGAATATTGCCAACCAATTCACCACGAGGGGTCCTGATGGCAAGGTTTATCGGGCCAAGGAGGTCTCCTTCGAATCTTTACTCATGTCAACAGCTGATGGCTCTATCAAAAATGGTGTCCAAGTGGGTGAGGTCACAGAGGATAAAACACCTGGTAACAAAATCTATAACCCAAACCACCCTCATGCGGATGAAAATGGCATGCTTGAAATGCCTAATGTCAATTTATCACAGGAAATGGTCAATTTGATCGAATTTAACAGAAACTACGAAGCGAATCTTGTGGTTGCGAAAACATCACGGGAAATGGCACGTTTAACGCTACGTATGGGCAAATAATAGGCGAGAAAGGATAACACAATGGACGTAGGATCACTACAGAGCTTAGCATCAGGTCTAAATACCTCAAAAATACAAGAAAATCTTTCCAAGTCCGGTATTGGGGGAGCTGGAAATAACGGCGGGGGCATTAACTTCGGTAATGACCTTTTCTCGGGAGAAAAAGACATTAATGGCATGGGTAACCAATTTGCCAGTGACCTCAGAAGCGCCATCGATAACTCGCTTAAGGGGGTAAATGATACCAAGAATATAGCATTCGAAAACAAGGCCGCTCCTATCTCTTTCGGGGGTTCAGGGAATGCTCCTACGTTTAGTAATGTGATGTCTGGTTTTGTAAATGAGGTTAACCAAAAATCATTCGATTCCACAATTGCCAATCGAAATGTCATGATGGGCAAAACGGATAATATCGTGCAGGCCAAAATACTTTCCGAGGAAGCCGGTGTTGCCTGGGATTTAATGCTGAATATTCGAAACAAAGTGATCGAAGCCTATCAGGAGCTCTTACGGGTCCAAGTTTAATTTTTAACGAACTATGAAAACTTATTTAATACAACTCCAATCGGTCTGGAAAGATTTTACCCTGGGGCAAAAGCTGTCCATCTTTCTTGCCGTTGGTATCGTCTTCGTGGGTATAGCGGGCATGGTCATCTGGTCAGGAAAGCAGCAAATGCAGCTCCTGTACGGAAAGTTGGATAACACAGATATGGCCGAGGTTGTCAAAACAATCGAGGAAAAGAGTATTAAGTATAAAATTGGCGCCGGTGGTAGTTCTATTTTTGTCCCTTCGGATCAGATTTATAAACTCAGAATGGATCTCGCCGTCAAGGGTGTCCCTAGCGGGGGAAGCGTGGGTTACGAAATTTTTGATAAACCTAATTTTGGCATCAGTGACTTCATTCAACGTACTAATTATTTACGAGCGATACAGGGCGAGCTCGGTCGTACTATTTCTCAGTTAAGGGGAATCCGTTCGGCAAGAGTCATGGTCACCGTTCCGGAAAACAAATTACTTGCGGAGCAGGCAAACACAAGAGCCACGGCTTCCGTTTTCGTGGAAACAGGGGGCTACTTATTACCGGAAGAATCAGTAAACTCGATTCGTTTCTTAGTCGCAAACTCAGTTGAGGGTCTTGATGTCAATAATGTCGCTGTGGTCGACAACAATGGTAACGTCCTTTCCGAACAGCTTAAAAATGATGGCAGTCTAAGTGTTGTCACCGGCCAACTGCGCTATCGTAAAACGTTGGAAGACTATTTTTCTAAAAAGGTTGAGACTATGCTAACAAAGGTTGTCGGCCCGGGCGGCGTTGTCGCAAAGGTATCTGTTTCATTGAATTCAGATGCCACAAAGATTACAGAGGAAAAATTTGACCCCGAGGGCCAAGTCGCCAGAACCCTTTCGACGACTGAAGATACGTCCACGAGCAGTGAAACTCAAACTAATGTAATCGCCGGCGCCACCGCAACACTCGCGGGAGAGAATACGGCATCTTCAACCGAGCCTGTTAACTCTTCTCAATCCGTTCGTAAAAATAAAACAACGGCTTACGAGATTAATAAATCAATTTATGAAACAGTAAAGGTTCCCGGCAGCATTAGTCACCTTTCTGCTTCAGTCTTTGTGGCCATGCGGGAAGAGATCGGCGGCAAAACAGGTGGGTTCAATCCTAAGCCTAGGACCGCTGAGGAAATCGAAGCGATGCGCCAAATCGTCATCAACACGCTTGGTATAACAGCAGAAAATGCTAAAAATGTGACCATTCAAGAGATGCCTTTTGTTCGTTCGGAGGTTCTTAAGGGCCCGGACCCAATGGGCATACCTGAGCCGGTTAGGCGTTGGGCTGAATTCTTACGCGGGTATGGCGCAATCGGGATTGCTATTCTCATGTTTGTTGTCTTTTTAAGAATGCTCAAGAAGCATAAGCCTCAAATGTCTACTTTGGAATTAATGGATGAAAGGCGTAGAACAGAAAATACGATCGCCAAATCAAAGGATAGTAACATGCGCCCTACCGCGGATCTCATCAATGACTTGATTCAGGAAAAACCTCAAAACGTCAGCGCCGCGTTGCAAAACTGGATAACCTCAACTCAAACCAAGTAGTTAACCATGGCCCACATCAATTACCAGGAAGTCAATTACGCCCAGTTATCCAAGATTCAAAAACTGTCTGTCTTCTTGATAGCCATTGGCCCAAAGGCCGCGGCTACCATGTTGCGCACGTTTGATGATAATAACGTGGAAACGCTTTGTCGTGAAATTTCCCATATCAATATTGTTGATCAAGAGCTCAAGGATCAGGTGCTTGAGGAGTTTGCCAGCATTCTGGGTCAATCCGTAGGGTCTGTTCTCGGGGGTACAAAATTCGCTCAAGAGGCTCTCGAAATGTCTCAGGGTGACCACAAGGCTTCCAATATTTTGGAAAGAATTTTGCCGGGTGGCAGTGTTTCAGACTTGATTCAGGACATGAGCTCCATGGAGCCTCGTCAAATTTATAATTTAATGGCAGAGGAACAAAGCCAAACAATCGCTTTTTTAATCTCTCACTTGGACACACAAAAAGCAGCCGAGGTTCTGGAATTATTACCGAAGGAGCATCGAGACAACGTCGCAGAATGCATTGGTACTATGGATAGCGCTCCTCTGGAAATGGTGGCAAAAATTGTTCAAGCACTCAAACCTCACATCGCAAGCGCGGAAAAATACACGGTTCACAAAAGCGGTGGTGTTCGTGTTGTTGCGGATGTTCTCAACTTTTTGGGCAAAGAGGTTTCGAAAAGTATTCTTTCAAAGCTGGAGGACAAAAATCCTTCTCTGGGTGCCGCTATCCGAAAGAAGATGTTCAGTTTCGACGATTTGGTACGTCTGGATCCTGTCGACTTGCAGCGCGTCACAAGAGAAATCGAGATGAGCGATTTGGTTCTCGCAATGAAATCTGCTCACATGTTACTGCAAGACGCTATTTTCAAATCCGTCTCCAAGCGTGCCGCAGAAAGCATCAAAGAGGAAATGGAAATGCTCGGCGCAGTTCGTCTCAAAGATGTGGATGCCGCTCAGGATCGTATCATACAGGTCTTAAGGCGTCTTGAAGAAGAGGGCGAAATAACACTCGATGATTCCGGAGGCAATGTCGTTGTATAAAAAAATAGTTCTTTCAGAGCCCATACGAAGCGTGAAATTCGTATCGCATGCGCTTCCGCCTGTACCGTTGAAGGTCGCGGAAAAACGGGCAGACGAAGCTTACCGCAGGGGTGTCTCTGAAACAACCGCGTCTCTCAACCAGCAGATCGCGGAAATGCATAACGATGTCAGCATCCTCCAGAACAAGGTGTTAAACGATATACAAAAACAATTCGCAACGGTCCTTAGCAATGTAAGCGGGCGTCTTCCTTTCCTTGTCATTGAAATGGTTCGCAGGGTATGGGGTGGCCTGGAACTGAAACCGGAGGAGGTAGAGGAAATCGTGCGCGAAGCACTGCACGAAATTTCACCCAATGCGGATAAAATCGAGGTAGCACTTAGCCCGGATGCGTTTGCCATCTTGGATAGGTTTTCCGCAAATTTAACGGATATGTATCCCAATCTCAATTTCAAGGAAGATCCCGCGCTAAAATGCGGTGACTGTTTAGTCGAAAGCAAATTTGGCAAGATTAATGCTACAATCAATAGAAAGCTCGAGCGAATTGAGCATGAAATGATTGGATAATGGATCTTAGTGTAGCAGATAACCTTAATTGGATTGAGAGCCGTATCAAAAACACCCAGCCGATTGAAAAAATTGGCCGTGTGGTACAGGTCACGGGCTTGATCATAGAGTCCGAGGGCCCGGAGGTCTCCATAGGCGATGTTGTCGAAATCTACTCACATAGAAAAGCACTTGAAGGCACTGCGGAGGTAGTCGGCTTCCGGCATAACCATGTCTTACTCATGCCGCTTACCGAATTACATGATATACATTCGGGCTGTACCGTGGTCTCTTGGGCGCAAAGCAGAAACGTACCGGTTGGACCCTCCCTGATTGGAAGAATATTAGATGGCTTGGGTAATCCCATCGATGGCAAGGGTAAGCTCATGTCCGAATGGTCTAGCGCGGGTTTGCGTCAAAAACCGTTAAACCCGATGGCACGGCAAAAAATCCATGATCCTTTTCAAACCGGTATCAAGTCTATCGATACATTCACTCCGCTGGGCGAGGGCCAACGCGTGGGTATTTTCGCAGGCAGTGGTGTGGGTAAATCCACTCTCCTTGGTATGATCTCCAGGGGCTCTAAGGCAGATATAAACGTAATCGCGCTCGTTGGAGAACGGGGTCGTGAGTTAAGAGAATTTATTGATAACGATTTGGGCGAGGAGGGTCTTGCCCGATCCGTTGTCATCGTATCCACATCGGATCAACCTGCTCCGCTCAGAATAAGGGCTGCCATGCTCGCTACTCGTATCGCGGAATATTTCAGAGATCAGGATAAAAAAGTTCTTTTTTTAATGGACTCCGTTACTCGTCTCGCAATGGCTCAAAGAGAAATTGGCCTTGCCGTTGGTGAGCCGCCTGCAACGCGTGGCTACACGCCTTCTGTCTTTTCTTTATTACCTAAATTGCTTGAGCGTTCGGGTATGGGTGAAAGGGGTTCTATTACTGCTTTATATACGATCTTGGTTGAGGGGGATGACATGAATGAGCCGATCGCGGATGCCGTTCGGGGTATTCTGGACGGGCACATCGTTCTCAGTCGCGCGCTAGCCGCCGCAAACCACTTTCCCGCAGTAGATGTACTGGAAAGTATCAGTCGTCTTACTCGCGCGGTTTGTTCGCCACAGGAGTTAGCTATCATTTCCAAAGCACGGGATCTCTTATCTACCTATAATAAGCATGAAGACTTAATCACCATTGGTGCCTATGAAAGGGGCAGTAATAAAAAGCTGGATGAGGCTATTAATAAACACGACTCCATCACTCAATTTTTACAACAACCGATCGAAGAGCTCGCGCAACGGCAAAGCAGTTTCGAGCAGTTGCTAAAATCCATATCATGAAAAAATTTAAATTCAGGCTCCACTCCGTCTTAACGCTCCGGGAATTCCATGCCCAAAAGGCATTTGCAAAGTATCAGCGTTTTTTACAAAAGCGCCAGCGGCTTCAGGAAATCAAGCGCAACTTGCAAATCGCTCTTCAGGGGCAAATTAATAATCTGGAAAAGGGCGAGACAGAACGCTTCTACGCCTTTTATGAAAAGAACTTTTCGCTGATTATCCAGGATACCATCGCCCAAATCAGTAACATTAATCAAACAATCTCTAATGCGCAGGATGAGGAGAAAAAAGCTTTTCAGTACTTCCTTAAACTAAAGCAAAAGGTGGACACGCTTTTAAAACTAAAGGAAAACCAATTACAAAAACATACCGCCCTCGAAGCAAAAAAGGAAGAACGTGAAATCGAGGATATCATCAACTCTAGACACGCTTATAACTCATGAAAATACTGAATTCATACTGGGTCCTGGGGTCAATCGCTCTGGCTATCGCTTTTACAACAAGTGAAACCATGTTGTACATGTTCGCGGTAAACATTCCGCCCATAAGGGACAGTCAATTAGCAAACCCGGGCGATGCAACTACGTTTTGGAGTTTTCGCTCCAGTGAAATTGAAAAGTTGGTTTCTAGTCTAAATGGCGAGCGTACAGAAATAGCGGAACGTGAGCAAAGTATTCGTGAAATGGAGGAGCGGCTAAAATCCGAAAAGCAGGAGCTCACCGAGCTCAGGCAGAATATCGTCACTTTCAGAAATGAGCTTTCAAGTGATATTGTCGAAATAGAGGCGAGTGAAGAAAAAAACCTAAAGGAACTTGCCCAAACTTACTCAACGTTAAAGCCGGATTCCGCCGTGCAGGTGTTTAAGGAAATGGATGATGTTTTCGTGGTAAAAATTTTATCTTACATGAGCTCGGATGTCATCGGAGCTATCTTTTCAAACATGACTGCTAAGGGCGACTCCAAGCGTGTCGCTAATCTCACCAAATTAATGCGCCTCAAACAAAAAACCCGTTAAAACCATTATGAATCAAGAATCTTTAATCAAGATCAAGTTAATCGAGCCTTCCACGTCCACCGATTTTTTTAATAAGGAGAGTCTGAAGGATTTTCGTGAATTTAAAAATGATCTCACAGGTGGCAAAACGTTTGAGGATCGTTTAAATGATTTTGCAAAAAATGATAGAATACTTCAGAAAACGCCCGCGGAGGCAAAATCAAAGCCTAAGGAGATTGAGGATAAAAAAGAGGATAAGGCGGATGCGCCAAAATCGAATGAACCTGAGCAAGCTGTAATCAAAAAGAAGCCTCTACAAAGCATCGTGCTTAAGAAGTCTGATGCCGCTCTTCTTTCAGGATCATCCGAAAAGCAAATTAAGGAAGCGTCTGCACTCAACAAGAACCCTCAAGAAGCCGTCACGAACAGTAAGATTCAACACATTTTAGGTAACGCCCCACAGGCTTTAATGAAAAAAATTGAGCTAGCTAAAAATAATAACCCGGTAACAACAAACGAAAAATTGCTCGAAAATAGTAAGGCGTTTGGAAGAATTGATCTGCCAAACAAAATCGCGCATAAGCTCAAAAAACTCACCGAAAAGCATGCAAAGGTCCAGGAACAAACTAAGCCAGATGGCAAAGTAGCCAGCAAGGAGGCTTCTATCCCATCAGCCAAGGCCGATAGAGGGGTCGAAAAGCTAATCGCTAACGCTCAGCATAAGGCACCAGCAGCCTCAACCGAAAAACAACCGACCACTCCTCTAGTAAACAGGGAAGTAAAGACGGATGCTTCCAACATTTCATCCGATACCAAGCAACCGGCTTCGAATCGCGCATCACTCGTAAAACAGGAGCATGCCAAAGCAAAGGAAGCCAATACAAATATAGATAATCAGCTGGCTAGCCAAAATGCTCTGGTCGCAAATAATACCCTTCTTGCTGACAACTCAAAGTCTATTGCACGGGAGGTTAAGTCAAATAAACCAAATGTACAGGAGTTTGAAAAAGCGCTTTCTAACAATTCGTTAAACGCACACGAAAATACGTTAACTCCTAAAAGCATCGCAAAGAACAGGTCGGAAAAACCGGCTGCTCCTCAACTAAGGGTAAACGATGAGGTACAGCTCAAGGGTTTTTTAACCGAAAGATCCCAAGCAGAGCGTTCTACTTCCAATTTCATAAAAACGGAATTCACGTTAGAGAAGTCGCTGGAAGCTAATTTACGCAATCTCACACAAAAATGGACCTCAAACTTAGAAAATGTTCACCCTGGCACGGATCATGCTCAAAGTAAGGATAAATTACACCTTCGAAACGGATTCGTTGCACACATGTCTCACACACCTACAGAAACAAATACTCCCAGAAGCTCACTCGTGGATTCTTCTAGTTTGCTGGCAGATTTAAAACATAATTCTCAACAATCACACATGAACATGGGCTCAGATGCACGGCAAAATAATAAAGAGCAGTCTCGTGAAAAAATGCAGGAGGATTATATCAAAAATGCTCTTATTTTAAACAGTGTCGGCAAAGCAAAAACAAGCCAGGCGATCCAACAAATTTTTGAACCCAAATCAATCGCAAATACCCAACAGGCTGAAATCATCCCGGCAATCATGCAACAGATCGATCGTTTAAGAAAATCAGATAAGGGTTGGATGCGGGTCTCACTAGCCATGCCTGAGGGAGAAGAGATCTCTTTACATTTAAAACTAACTAACAACAACGTTTCAATACGTTTCCAATCTAATGACTCCAACCTCAAGAATTCCATCCTTAATGGTTGGTCAGAGCTTGCTAAGGCTTCTAGCGAACGGGGCATTCAATTAAGTACCCCTGAATTCGTTGCAAATGACTTTGAGTCTTCAGTAAATCCCCTCACCAATCGCAAGGTCTATCACCAGGCTTAATTAAAAAAACTCACTATTATGGCAGACGTATCAGCTATCCCTTCCGCAAACACAATCACAGGTAGTCTTCAAGACCCTTCTTTCCTCGCTAACAGGGATATTAAAAAATCCCTGAGTCAAGCAGACTTCATCAAACTTTTAACCGTTCAGCTCAGTAACCAAAACCCCATGGAACCGGTAAATAACCAGGAATTCATCGCCCAAATGGCTACGTTTAGTAACCTCGAGCAAACCAGCTCTATGCGCGATACCATGAAGGCTTTCTCTTACTTCGGTAAAGAGGTTACATTGAAGGATAAGGTGGATTCGGTTACCGGCACGGTCTCTCCTGGAATAACCGGCATGGTAACGGGGGTCAAAGAATCCGGTGGCAGCATGAAGATCTCAATTGATGGTCAAGGCCTATTCACCCTCGACCAGGTCCAGGACGTACGCCTACCCGTATCGTCCACATCGGTAGCAAAAACAACTACCCCTTCGACTACCCCTACTGCTACTACAACCACACCTACCAATACAACAGATACCGCTTCAACAAGTGATACCGCTACCGAAACAACAACGGAAACAACTGCGACCGGTTAGACTCGTCTCACAATTTACTTTTAAAAACCACCAATAAGGCAAAACAACTAACCAGGGGATAAGGATGAACGCACGCAAAAAAACAACAAAAAAAACGACCACGGGGAAAAATAAAAAAACTCAAGCAACTCATGAACCGGAAATTCTATTATTCGACTTGTTTGATCCAGGATACGCTATCTTTGAGCTCGATGGCGATGTCATCTGCTACAAAGCGGGTAGCGATATCATTATCCACCTCGATGGCGATGAAGATTTTGAAGACGGAACCCAACTCCTTCTCGAACTCGAGGAGGATAACGATAACAACCCTAGCTTAAATTAAGCTCTTTTTAACAACAACACAACGAAAGGCACGAGATGGCTCTCAGTAATCTATTACAAAGTGGTGTAAGCACAATCGATGCGGCATCCAAACGCGTGGAGGCTACCGGTAACGACATCGCAAATGTCGAAACCGTAGGCTACAAACGCACCATGGTTCTAACCGCAGACACGTTCAGTAACACGCTTAACGCCGCGGCCCCTTCACCGGGCGGTAATAAGCCCGGCTCCAATTCACCGTCTAACCAAATCGGCTTGGGTGTGCAAATTCAGGGTGTCGTGAACGACTTCTCTCAAGGCCCTATTGAAAAAACAGGGGTTCGTTCTCACTTGGCTATCGAGGGGGGCGGTTTCTTTAAGGTAAAGGATAGTATCAACTCCGTAGACTACATCTCTAGAGCCGGTACTTTTCGTGAGGATGATAGAGGTTACCTCGTCACCCAACAACAGGGTTTCCGTCTCCAGGGTGCGGTAAATGATCCCGCTTTCTACCCCACTTATAACGTCTCAGAGGTAAGTGGTCAGCTTGTTTTCACCAAGGTCACCCCTTCCGGAACGCCTTCAGCACCTACTATTGGCGACCTTAATGTGGACTATAACCTCGCTGTTGGTAGTGGTATTAATAAGGTTGGTACATTTTCAACCTTTGCCGATGGTGATATCAACCGAGCTGCCCCCACGTTTACGGGTTACAGTATCAATAATGCCGGCGATGTTGTCATGCAGCTCAGTAATAATGATTCTTTCACCAAGGGGTCCATTCTGCTCGTTCAGGTCAGCGATGAACAAGCGCTCACCAAGCAGGGGGACAACTTGTACTCCGGTCTTGCCGCAGCCGGGGCTTCACCGTTTGATGTTAACTTAAGCCGGGCTAATTCCGGTAAATTAGGTATCATCAGGCAGTACAGTCTGGAAAGCTCTAACGTTAATTTAACAGAATCTTTCTCTAAATTAATCGTAGACCAAAGATATTACCAAGCAGGGGCTACTTTAGTAAGAACTGCAGACCAAATATTACAAGAGCTTGTAAATCTCAAACGATAATGTCATGATCCATCATTATGGCTGATGAAGATAAAATAGAAGATTTGCCCAACGATAAACAATCCCAGGGGGGAGCCTCGCAGAACCCCTGGGTGCCTTTGATCGTTCTCATTGTCCTCGTGCCTTTGGTGTCCATCTTAACAACAAAGTTCATCACGATCCCCACAATCCAGAAGCATTTAAAAACAACGGAGTCTACCCAGTCCGCCGGCCACGAGGGTCAGGAAATTCCGGTAGGTCCTCCTCAGAAATATAAATTTGATAACATCGTAGCAAACATATCCGGTACACTCCAGGCTCGTTACGTTAAGGTCAGTTTTACCGTGGAGGGTAGAGCCGCCAATTTCAAGGATGTCATCGAGTCCAATAAGGCTAAATTGATCGATGCCACCATCACCCTCCTCTCTTCTTTAACGCTTACTGACCTCGAAGAGCCTGGCATCCAAAATAAAATTCGTAGCAATCTCTTAAGCGTCTTCGAAACAAAATTAAACCAAGAACTCATTCAGAATCTCTACTTCTCTGAATTCGTTGTTCAATAAACGCTACCCACTAATCTCTACCCCACACACATTATGAGCGCGGAAGATTCTGGAGATGATTTTTCAGAAATCCTTAATCAATCCGATATTGATCGTCTCATGGAGGATGCCCAAGGCACCCCCAGTGGTATCGTTTACAATCTCGAGGGTGAAAAATTCGGTTCCGATGAGAAAATTAACATCGAGGCCTACGACTTTCGTAATCCCGTTTTCTTAACCGAAACAGAGCTCCGGCAAATCCGTATTCGGCACGAAAAATTCGTCCACTACTTATCCGCTCGTCTCTCTATGTTTCTTCGCTTGGATACCCAGCTAAAAATGTCCAAGCTTTACACCACCACTTACCAAAAGTTTACAGAAGCCATCCCAAACCCCACGTTCATCAGCCTTTTCCAAATCGATAAACTCGAGGGAATCGGCGTTATGGATGTGAACCCGCGTTTGGCCATGACGTTCATAAACCGCATGCTCGGTGGCAGGGGCCACTCTATTAAGGATGAACGCTACCTCACCGAAATCGAAATCACCCTCATGGAGGATGTTATTTATATCATCCTTTTCGAATGGTGCCGCCAGTGGACAGAGTATACGGGCATGGAGCCCATTATCGCGGGTCAGGAAAATAGTGGTCGTTTCCTTAACACTGCTTCCCCGGACGCCATAGTACTCATCCTCGATATCGAAGTCTCCCTGGGCGATTGCTCCGAAACCATGCAGCTGTGCTTCCCTTACTTTATGATCGAGCCGATCATAAAAACAATGCACGCCAATAGTCTCAAATTTAACCAGGGTAAACAGGCGGACAAAACTAAGCCCGCGTGGACAAAAAGCTACGACAACATCACCGTACCTGTCTCCGCCGAATGGGAGCCTTTCGAAATCCAAGTGCGTGATCTCTTAAACCTCAGGCCGGGTGACATCCTTGAAATGCCGGAAAACGCTTTACGCAATACCCGTATCCGTCTCATGAATACCGTCTGTTTCATCGGCGAGGCCGGTATAGACTCGGATCATAATGCCGTTAAAATAACTCGTAAACATATAGGGGAAAAATAAATTATGGAAACACCTACAATTGATACCAAAAATCTCGAAATCGTTTTAGATGTAAGGGTAAAAGCAACCGTACAACTCGGCTCTTGCGAACTGCCTATGCGAGAAATTGTTGAGCTTTGTCCCGGTGCCGTCATTCAGTTACGCCAAAAAACAAAAGACCCAGTAGGCCTCTATGTTAACCAAAAGCTTGTTGCCTATGGTGAGGTTGTTGTGGTAGAAGATAACTTTGGCATTAAAATAACTGAATTAGTCGGAGACAGTACCAAGTGAAATGTATATCGTTACTCGCAATCATAATCCTCACCCCGCTCCATCTCGCCGTTGGAGAATCAGTCGCTTCTAAGGACAATACTCTTCCCCAAGAGGTCATTGAACAAACTATAGTTGAGCAGGCACAAGGTGCCAAACCCGAAATAGTGGTTGATACTGCCGTTGTAACACCGCCGTCTTATTTCCCTTCACCGCAAAGCCCTCCTTCGTCCGCCGAAATGGTGAATACTTCCGGCCTCATCGGCCAGATTTTCCTCTACCTAGGGCTAATCGCTTTCATCGGCTTATTAGTTATCTATATCTCCCGAAAGAGCAGCTTTCCTTTTAGAAATAAAAAACAGGGTAGCAAGCTCATTATCTCGGAAACACGTGTTCTCGGCAATAAACAGTTTCTCGTTGTCGTCGAATATGGTCAAAAAAAATTCCTCCTCGGCGTCGGCCCTGGCATGATCAAAAATTTATCTATCCTAAGTTCCGAATTTGATGAGGATCTTTCCCAAAAAGAATCTTCAAGTTCGTCATAAAGTCGTACCTCTTTGAAACCTTTTAAATATACCCCTCTCCTCCTTACTTTAGGCTTCTTCTTCTTTTCGGCAGCGCTTACGCCTGCGTTCGCTCAAGCTGCCCCCGCTCAGCCCACATTCCGATTAGATATTAGCGGTCTCGATAGCCCGGGTGACCTCAGTGTCGCCATCCAATTGCTTTTCTTCATGACGTTGCTCACCCTGGCACCGTCTATCATTATGTTGATGACAAGCTTCACGCGTATCGTCATCGTCCTGGGTTTCGTCCGTAACGCTCTCGGTGTCCAATCTGCCCCCGCAAACCAAATCATTATCGGGCTAGCGCTCTTTCTCACATTCTTCCTCATGGCTCCCATCTGGGAACGCGTCTACAGCGAGGCCGTTCAGCCTTATATGGATAAAAAGATAACGTCCACACAGGCTTTCGATAATGGCTCCGCCCACCTCAAGGGTTTCATGTTAAAGCAAACGCGAGAATCCGATATCGAATTCTTTCTCGGCCTGGCCAGTATGGGCTCAACCTTACCGTCAGACCTCCCCATGCGCGTTGTTATACCGGCTTTCATCATGAGTGAGCTTCGTACCGCTTTTCAAATGGGTTTTATGATATTTGTTCCTTTCCTTATCATAGACTTCCTCGTCGCGTCAACGCTCATGGCCATGGGTATGATGATGATGCCCCCCGCTATTATATCTTTGCCTTTTAAAATACTCCTATTCGTTCTCGTAGATGGTTGGTACCTTGTGGTACGTTCCCTCGTCGAAAGCTTCCGATTATGACCATTGAATCCTCAGTTGATATCTTGAGGACGCTTATCCTCACTTCCATAACCCTCATCGCCCCTCTCATGGCAACCGCCATCAGCGTAGGCGTGCTCATCAGCTTGCTACAATCCATTACAAGTATCCAGGAACAAACCCTAACATTTGTCCCTAAGCTACTAGCCGTCTGCTTCGTCCTCATCGCCTCCGCTCACTGGATGATCCGCACGCTCATGGAGTTTACCATCACTTTTATACAAAAACTCCCTGAAATGGCACGATGACTTTTCCCTTAACGGATATCATTATTGGTTTCTTCGTCCTCGGGCGTACCGCGGGCTTCCTGATGATGATTCCCTATTTTTCCGGAAAAATCATCCCGCTACCGGTTCGTTTCGCCCTAGCAATCACATTTGCAATCCTCATCTATCCCAAGATTAACGAAACCACCCCGATCCCTTCCCACGTCCTAGGGCTCTTCTTAATCTTCGCAAAGGAATTTCTCTTCGGCACACTCATGGGTTTTGGTGCCCGCATAGCCTTCTGGGTAGCAGAATTCGCCGGCTCCGTCATCTCCACGGAAATCGGCCTCTCCATGAGCTCGAACTTCGATCCCATCGCGCAAACCCGTTCAACTGTCATCAGCACCGCTCTGTTCTACATGACAGCGATCCTTTTCTTCATAACAGGTGTCCATTACCAAACGCTTCATAACTTTGTCATGAGCTATTACCACTTCCCTGTCCTCGGCGGTTTCCCCGCCTTCCGCGGGGTCGAAGGTCTCGTAAAGGCCACCAGTCTCATTTTCCTCGTTGGCGCCCAAGCGGCAGCCCCCGCCATCGCCCTCAACTTCGTCATCAACGTCACCTTCGCCATCATGGGCAAAGCCGTCCCCAAAATGAACGTCTTTATGGTGAGCTTTTCCGTAAGAATCCTAGCCGGCCTAACCCTCCTCTTCCTCACCGTTGGCCTAATAACCCAATACCTCTACAAAATCATCGATTTTACCCCACGGATAATTATCGATGTCATTACGTTTTAGATGTAAAGAAACAGGATCAGACTTAGAATTCAGGTTGGCATTTTTATTTAACGGTGCCTCCCGATCAGCCATTAAAATCACTCAAGTTCATCTTTTTCAAGCAACTTCCTACCACGCTCACTTTTGCTGAAAAAATCCAAAATTTTACCCTCGGTTGCTTCCATCAAAACATCAATAATGAGCTTATTTTCCAAAGTCTTTTTACTCATCAATCCATCCTTCACCGGAAACAGATGTACACGATCAATAGTTTCATTCATCAACAAAATAAACTCATCATCATCCTTAAAATTCTCAAGCACTATATTTAGTATGATCGGCAAATCCTTAACGCGCGGAACGCCATGGCTATCATCACAGGCTTCCATTACCGCCTTTTTTAGGTAATCTTTTTTGATCTCAAACGTTACATCGGCTAACGCTTTAATCATTTCTTTCGGTAAAATTTTTTGCAAACTGTCATACAAATCTCGATTACTATACTTCAGGTAATGTATCAACGGTAATTGGTAGGTCTTATGCGTCACGCATGAAAGCAGCTCTTTCAACATTGCCTCAGGTACTAATTTAATGATCTCCCCAATTTCTTTTTCATCACTTGCTAAGGTTAAAATTTTAAATAATGAATTCGCCAAAACCAGTCTATCCCTCTTGTACGCATCAGGATACTCATCTTTCGTTTTCGTGAACCCAAGTTTGCTAATATCTTCTAGGAAATATTTTGAGATTTCTTTTTCCATGTAGTCATAATGCTTGTCATCACTTCTTTTCATGGCATCTTCCAACTTATCAAAGTAATCTGAGCTCTTCTCCCAATAAACGCCTTCTTTCTCTAGTTGCTTAATCGCAGTCAGGGTCTCTAAACCAAGAGCTTGGTTAAAATAAATGCAATTACCCACTACTTGTCGTTTGTCTTTCAGTTGGCGCTCAAAAAGCAATGACATATCGGGCTCAACATCTTTCATGTTCTTAATCGTATTGTTAACTTGTTCTTTAAAGCGTATGCCACCCTTCATTTCTGTCACCGTAAATAGGTTTATTCCGGAATAGTTCTTGCCAACAAGCTCAGGCTTATCCGTCACATATCCTTTATCTTTTTTCTTTATATCTCCCAAATTTACGGCTAAGCGATTTCGCCCATTAAGATCCACCACCATGCGTACCCGCCGTCCTTCCAATTTGGATTTTTCTCCCTTGACTGCAATGTAAGACTGCAGGTGCCCGGATCCTTCCTTGTCAAACATCCTAACCTTTATCGGCTTGCCATCCTTATCTTGGGTAAAGGTTACCCAATCATGTCGAGCTTCCATAACCTTTATAAGATCTTTAACAATTTCACTGTCCTTATTGCGCTCGGCAAATAATGTTAAATACCCAATCAGTTCTTCCCTAACCAAACGCCCAAAGTATCCCTCAGATGCCTCACATATTAAGCCCAACAAATGTATCTTGAACATTCCGTATGCCACCTCAAACTTATCCTTGGGCATATTGTCTCTTATATCCGCAAGAGTTATTTCAGGAATGCTACACACAAGTTCGCCTATAAAACTTCCTGCACGGCATCCATGATACGTATCTAATATATTTGGTTCGCCATCGCGTAATACTTGTAGCACGAATGCTTTATTGCCGGACTCCGCCATACACGTAAACCAACTAGCAGCATAGCCCTCTTCTGTTTTTGCCGTGAAGTCAGATAAAGCTCCTTCTTTAAGAAGCTCCTTAAAAATGTCATAGTGCCCCAGCTTGCTGGCCATCAAAAATGGAGTGTAATCATTTTTATTCCTAAAATCGTCAACAAATATCCATTTCTTATTGTATGCTGCTATTATCTGTTTAACGCACCCCAAATCCCCTCCCTTAACTGCTGCCATTAACAAACTGTCTCCTGTTTCTTCTCCCACAAACTTAAGATCAAAGCCTTCTTGCCCCATATAGTATTTCAGTCGTTCCAAATCCCCTTCCTTTGCCGCAAAAAAAGCGCCCGCTGTATTCACAGAAACATTACTGTTAAATTCATAATTCCAACTTATCTTCTTTTTAAGTTCATCCACTTCGTTATCATGAGACTTATCCGTTGATAATGATTTTTCGTTACTTTTAACAGAGCGCCTGGTAACATCGCGATTACCGGAAGAATAATTTGTATTCATAGCAGAATATAGCATAATTTTTCCATACTTCAAGATATGGAGACCATTTTCAACAAATCCTCACGAAATACTGCTCATAATTTCACTACCCCATCCAATGTTTGTTTCAGGTGAAACAAACCGCCTCCATTATACCGAACAAATAGCTAAAAAATGAACAGAAAATAACCAAATAATTATCAATTAAAGATCAATTGGATATCATAAATACTCAATAAATAATCCAATAAACGCTACAAATAACAGGTTTTTGGCTCATCTCACATCGTTAGAATACCCTTGAACTATTCCACAAAATAAAAGATAATTTTGTTATATTTCCCCATGGATCCTAAAAAAATTAAAATCGGCCTACTAGGCTTTGGGACCGTTGGCCAAGGGGTCTGGAAGGTTCTTGAAGCCAAAAAAGCCAAGTTTTTAGAGCACTTTGGCCTCGAAATTGAGATCCAGCGTATATTTGTCCGCAACCCTCATAAAAAAAGAGAGATCGCTCCTCCAGCGCATTCCCTAACTATGAATGCCGATGACATCCTAAACGATCCCAATATAGACATAGTATGCGAGCTCATGGGTGGCGTAGAACTAGCTAAAGAGCTGACTCTAAAAGCATTAGTAAATAAAAAACCCATCATAACAGCCAACAAAGCCGTCATCTGTGAGCATGGAAAAGAGATCTTTCGTATCGCCAACGAACACGAAACCCCCATATTTTTCGAAGCTAGCGTCGCCGGAGGAATCCCTATAATAAAGGTTCTCAGGGAGGGATTGGCAGCAAACTCTTTTCCATCCATCTATGGAATCCTAAATGGCACGTCAAACTATATCCTAACCCGAATGGAGCGTGAGTCACTTTCGTTCGAGGAGACAATCGCCGATGCTCGCCTACTCGGCTACGTGGAGGCAGATGAAGCCTTAGATCTAGACGGCATTGATGCCGCCCACAAGACTGCTATCCTAGCCTACCTGGCTCATGGCAAGTGGATCTCGCCATCAGAAATGATCATAGATGGCATACGTAATATATCCCAGTTAGACATTAGGTTTGCCAGGGAATGCGGGTATAAAATAAAGCTATTAGCCAAGATTGAGGCCAATTTAAAAAAGAACCTAATATCGGCTTCTGTTTGCCCCACTTTTGTGCCGATTAACGAAAGCATAGCCTCTGTAGACGAGGTCTATAACGGCATAACGCTCATTGGCGACGTGGTCGGCAAGGTAATGCTAACCGGTCGTGGTGCCGGCATGAATCCCACTGCCAGCGCAGTCGTCAGCGACATCATAGATTGCGCCCGCCTACACTGCGCCCACAAAAACCCCTACGATGCCAGCCTAGGCAAGGAGAACAGTGATATAGCGCTCTGCCCCCCAGAGAACATCTTTGAAAAGTTTTACCTACGCCTATCCGTTGCTGACAAAACCGGAACCCTCGCAGAAATCTGCAAATCACTGTCCAATAACGACATAAGCGTAGCCACCATGAAGCAACTCACCGGCCCGGAAGAGGGCACAGCCACCCTACTCCTCACGCTCCATCAGGCCAGCGAGCAAAGCATGCAAACCGCCCTTCACCACCTAAAAGAGTTACCGATAGTACTGGACAATCCCTTTCTAGCTCGCATTATGAGTACTCATCATTAGAGTAAAGGTGTAGCGCGTGTCATGGCATTAATCATACAGAAATATGGGGGAACATCCGTAAAGGATATCGATCGCATTAAAGCAGTAGCAGAGCGGATTAAGGCTACTTATGATGCCGGAAATCAGGTCGTTGTCGTAGTCTCAGCTCGCGCCGGCGTGACAAACGAGCTCATTCAACGCGCCCGCCAAATCAATCCCCAAGCCAACAAGCGGGAAATGGACATGCTCCTGGCCGTTGGCGAACAGGAAACCATCGCTTTAATGGCTATTGCCTTGCATACGATTGACGTCCCTGCCGTCTCCCGGACAGGCGCTCAGGCTGGTATTATAACAGACCACGACCACACGTGCGCCCGCATCGTCAATATAGACGGCGGTGACCTGCTGGAACAGCTTTCGCAAAACAAAGTGGTCATCGTAGCCGGCTTCCAGGGCATGAGCCGCGAGGGCAACATAACCACACTGGGGCGTGGCGGCTCAGACTTGACTGCCATTGCCATAGGAGCGGTCGTAAAGGCCGATATTGTTCAGATTTTCACAGATGTAGATGGTGTTTATACCGCAGACCCCCGAATCGTCCCCGAAGCCACAAAAATAGAATGCATTTCCTATGAAGAGATGCTCGAGCTCGCTTCACAAGGGGCTAAGGTAATGCAGGCCCGCTCCGTTGAGTTTGCACAAAAGTATGACGTACCCTTTGAAGTCAGATCCAGCTACAATAATGAACCCGGAACAATCGTTAAGAAGGAGGCCCCCGTTATGGAAGAAGTACTCGTAAGAGGAACCGTGCTCGATGTCAATCAGGCAAAGATCACGGTAGACAAGTTACCCGACAAGCCTGGAACCGCTTCCATGATATTCGTCGCGCTGGGAAAAGCCAAAATCATGGTGGACATGATCATCCAAAACGTAGGCGAAGCTGGTGAAGCCAGCTTGACCTTCACTGTCAATCGTGATGAAGCACACACCGCTAAAAAGGTGGTTGCAGAGGCCTTAAGCACACTCGGCTGGGAAGGCACCGCACGGGATGGCGAAATTGCGATTATTTCCGTCATCGGCATCGGAATGCGCTCCCATGCTGGAGTTGCGGCAACTATGTTTGAGGCCCTGGCCAAAGGCGGCGTTAACATCAAAACGATCACCACGTCCGAAATTAAGATTTCCTGCGCAATCGACCCAATAGATGCCCAAAAGGCCTTAAAAGTGGTTCATAAAGCCTTTAGGCTAGACGAACCTGAAAGCATCCGCATGCAAAAAATTTGTGAAAAATAATCATTCATGAGATATATCAGCACACGGGGCCAATGCCCTTCCCTCTCCTTTACAGAAGCAGTAGAAACCGGCCTTGCGCCTGATGGAGGCCTTTATCTACCCGAAACTCTTCCCAACATAGAGGAGCACTTAAAGGATTGGACAGGTCTAACCTACCCCGAGCTGTGCTACGAATTCTTAAAGCTCTTCGCAGATGATATCGCTCCCGCTCACCTGAAAGAGATTATTGATGCTTCCTACACAAAATTCTACCACCCAGAGATTGCCCCCCTGCTGCAACTAGAAGAGCGCCTATATGTCCTTGAGCTCTTTCACGGCCCTACTCTGGCCTTTAAGGATTTCGCTCTACAATTACTAGGAAATCTTTACGAAGCGCAAATACAGCGCACAGAAAGACCCATTAATATCCTTGGCGCAACTTCGGGCGATACGGGTTCTGCGGCGATACACGGCCTTTTAGGCAAAAAGGGTGTAAATACCTTCATATTGTACCCGGAAGGCCGAATTTCCCCCCTTCAAGAGCGCCAAATGACATGTACAGGAGCTCACAATGTCTTCCCGATTGCTATTAAGGGAACATTTGATGATGCCCAAGCTATTATAAAAGAGCTTTTCAATGACCTGGAATTTCGCAAAGAGCACCATTTAAGCGCTATCAATTCCATTAACCTGGCTAGAATACTCGCTCAATGCGTTTATTATATTTATGCCTGGCTGAAAATACCGGCAAAACGCCAAAATAAAGTACAATTCATTGTCCCTACAGGCAACTTCGGTAACGTCTTTGCGGGCTGGCTGGTACGCAAAATGGGTGTCCCCATCGCTTCCATAAAGGTGGCCACAAACCAAAATGACATCCTTTACCGCCTCTTTAAATCCGGTCTCTACGAAGCCAAAGTCGTCAACCCGAGTGTCGCACCTTCAATGGACATCCAGGCCGCTTCTAACTTCGAGCGTTTCCTGTATTACAGGGTAGGCGAAGATTCCGCTAAGGTGCGTGAGATTATGGCCACCATTAAAGAAACGGGTAAATACACGTTTACGGACTTTGATCCCGATATCCTAAAAGCTTCCCGTGCGGTTGATGACGAGATCACCGAAATCATTCGCTACATTCACAACGCCTACAACTATTGCCCTGACCCGCATACAGCCTGTGCTTTCAAGGAACTAGACACTCAATTTACAAAAATCGTTCTCGCAACAGCTCACCCCGCCAAATTCCCGAAAACAATTGAAAGCGCCATCAATATTACCCCGAAATCGGATATTTTGGAACACCTCAAATCCGCCGAGCCCAGAAAGCAAATTATTGACGCAGCTGCCGATAAAGTACGTGCTCTCATTGAAATTGAAGGCGTTTTCAAGTAACTTAAGGTAGAAGCATATGGTAAACCCCTTAGAATCCATTTTACGATTGGACGATCTAAATGATCGCAATGCTGTGGCAATGCTTATCGAAAGCAATGCCGCGGGTAAGGTTGCCTATTATGCTTCGCATATACGGGGCATGATTGTCATGCATGACAACAGTAATGTAACGGTAGATACCGGCCTTTGCTCGGAAACCTTTAATTGCGTAGTCGCGTCCCACTTCTCCGGACACAAAGTAGACTTTGAGGTTACCCGTACTATTGATCACTTTGTAAGAAAACGTTTGCCGTTCGCCTGGTGGATCAGCTCGTTTAGCGCACCAGAAAACTTAGGTGACGTGTTAACCAGAGCCGGATTACATTTCTCAGAGAAGGATGTTGGCATGGCTGCACTCTTAAAGGATGTAGCCATCCCAGAGCCCCTTCCGAAAAACTTTCAGATACATGCCGTAAATAATGCCCGTGAAATGGAAAACTTCGCCAATGTCTTAGACACCTTATTTGACCCCAAAGACACGGAATTAAAGAAGTATTACCACATGGTGGCCTCACTCAACATGAGGCAAGAACGCCCGATGCATCTTTTTGTAGGCCATTTCATGAATAAGCCCATCTGCTGTTCTGTGCTATTTCTGGGATCTGGTGTTGCCGGCATTTATGATATAGGCACAAAGCCGGAAGCCAGGCGAAAGGGCTATGGTACGATCATGACACTCCATGCCCTTAATTTCGCACGCGAAATGGGCTATCACGTAGCTACTTTGCAGGCCTCTACAGACGGCATAGAATTGTATAAGAAGCTAGGATTCCAGGAAATATGCGAATTTCATGTCTACAACAACAAGGATTTGTTGCATAGGAAGAAGTTTTGATTCTTGGATTCCTCCACTAGCTCACATACTTTTGTACAATCGGCATGCGGCGCCCTACCCCAAACGCAAGGGGAGAAATCTTTAGCCCTAGAGCGGATTGTTTACGCTTGTATTCATTTATATCAACGCGGCGAACAATATCTCGAACTACAATTTCATCAAATCCTTTAGCTATAATTTCAAGGGAGCTTTTGCGCTCTTCAATGTAGAGACGAAGAATCTCATCTAAAACCGGATAAGGAGGAAGGGTGTCCTGATCCAATTGATCTGGAGCCAACTCCGCAGAGGGGGCTTTTGAAATTGTATTTTTGGGGATAAGAACCTTTTTGCGGTTCATAAATTTGGCTAATTGATACACCTTCATCTTGGGCACATCGGATATAACAGCCAACCCACCAGCCATATCACCGTACAGGGTACAGTACCCCACAGCCAATTCACTTTTATTACCCGTGGACAGGAGAATTGCGTTAAATTTGTTCGAGATGGACATGAGCACCATACCTCGCGAGCGCGCCTGCATATTTTCCTCAGCAGTGTCTCTAGGGCGTTTCTTAAAGAGTGGCTTTAAGACATCCTCAGTCGCGGAAACAATTTTCTGTATGGGAATCGTATGAAACTCGATACCAAGGTTTAGCGCGAGCTCCTGAGCATCCGTCTTACTATGTTCGCTTGAAATACTAGACGGCAAGCTCACCCCCATCACATTCTCCTTCCCTAAAGCCTCAACAGCGAGAACAGCGACAACCGCGGAATCGATCCCGCCACTTAAACCGATGACCGCGCGTTGAAAACCTGATTTATGAGCATAATCTCGAAGCCCAAGCACTAAGGCGTCGTGGGTTTCTTGCATTTCACTGGGTTCGGTTAATTTAATGGGCTTGCCGGAAGTATCCACTACTTGAAGTTCCTCTACAAATGGTTCCATCGAGGCAATGACCTCTCCCTTTTTGTTGGTTACAAAACTACGACCATCGAATACCACCTGATCATTTGCGCCAACAAGGTTACAATAAATAACGGGAGCTTTTGTTCGTTTAGCACATGCTTGAGCAACTTTACGTCGCAGCTCATGTTTCCCAAAGAACCAAGGGCTGGCTGAGAAATTAAAAATGAAGTCTACATCTGTGTTAGCAAGCAGGGCAACCGGATCTATATGATACTCATAATGCTCCACGCTAAACTTAGCTGTCCAAATATCCTCACAAATAGTCAAACCGATGCGTTTGCCCTTATACTCAACCATAGTGGGCTCTTTAGCGGGCGTAAAATGGCGCTTCTCATCAAAGACATCATATGAGGGCAAAAGGCATTTATCCGCGAATTGCTGTACTTTGCCGTCTACACACCAGGCAACCGAGTTAAATAAGCCTTTTTTACCAGAAATCTTTCGTACGCAACCGATAATAGCTGGGACCTCGCCTATTTTAGCTGCAAGCGCACGGAGCGCCATGTCATTATCGTGGACAAACCGTTTTTTAAACAGGAGGTCTCGCGGCGAATACCCACACAGCACGAGTTCCGGAAAAACAACAACCTCCGCGCCTTGACGGCAGAGCGTTTCGTAGGATTGAAGAATTTTTTGAGAATTTCCGTAGAAATCACCAACGGTGGTATTAATTTGGGCTATTCCGATTTTCATTGCGTTAAGAAAAACAGCTTTTTAGATTCTATATTCCATGAATACACCAAAAGAAGTTATTAAACAATATTACGAAGAACTGATCCGCGGAGTGCGAGAAAAAAGCGTTGATTTGAAGAAATTGAATTTTGCAAGCGATATTAAAGTGACTGGATCCGACATGGAAATGGAAGGCGAAGAATCTGTCTCCATGGCATGGGCCGCGTTTACCCATATTTGTAACGCTATTACTATAGAGAAGCAATATTTTGATGAAAACTCGGCCTGTTCGATCATCACCTGCGAACCGGAAAATGGTGCTCCTGCCTCACGTTATGTTGAACAAGTAAGAGTCAAGAACGGCAAGATAAATGAGATAAATGTTATCTACGATACCGCCGCTTGGGCTAAGATTATTGGTAAAAGCCCTGCAGCCGTAGAATAAAGGATTATATTTGTGAAAGTTCTAAAGCTATTTATTTTATTAATGTTCTTTGGCATATGCGCCAAGGGGCACGCCTTATACCTAACCCTCGATGACGTTTTAGACCGTCTGGAGAATGAAAACCTGCAAGTACTGGTTCAACGTGAAGTGGTTGTGCAAGCATTGCAGTACTCCTACATACAACGCGCAAAATTACTTCCAACGGTTAATTTTCAAGCACAACAAACAAAAACCAGGAACTTTTTTACCGCGCTAGGGGGCACCCCACTCACCTCTACTTCACGAGCTTTTTACGGTCGCGTAGAGGGAACGCTCAGTCTCCTTGATATGCGTCGTTACGCCGATTTTGAACTAGCGAGACAAGGCCATAAGATATCCGAATTGTCTTACAAAGCCGTGATCCAGGAGATCATGAACCAAGGAGCTTTGGCCTATTACCTCCACTTGAGAAATCTCAACCGGGTAAAAGTGATTGATGCAAACATTGAGCGCGATAAACTTCTCTTAAACTTAGCTGAACACCAATTTAAAGGTGGCATAGCAACCCCACTAGACGTTACCCGCGCAGAAGTACGCTTGGCATCCGACGAAAAGGAACGATTACAGCAATTGACACTCGTTCGCCAAAGCGAATTACTATTAGTACAGCTATTAGGCCTAGAAGCGCATGAGCGCATAGAAACTTCTCAAGGTCTACCAGAGCCACAAAAGTTATCGAGCAAAATATACTGGTCTCCTGAAGAGGCGTTTAAGATGCGCCCGGACTACTTGAAGGTGGAAATGGATTTCAATCAGTCTAAATTTGATTATGAGGCCTCTTATTGGGATCATCTCCCTAAGCTGTCGGCTTTTGGCAACTGGGGTTATGCCTCTGTCGATGCCTTTAATGGTAAAGAAAAAGAGGTGTGGATGATGGGGCTTCAATTAAATATCCCCGTATTTGAAGGCTTCGCGATCCAATCTAACTCGATTAGCAAAAAGGCTGGCATGCGGGCACAAAAGTACACCTTGCGTGATTTTCAAAACAAGATAAAAACAGACTTTGTCCTAAACCAAGTCGACCTGCTGTCTCGCTTCGAGCAAATCAAAGTTGCGGTAAAACAACAATCTTTGGCTCAAAAAGAGTTGGATCTTGCCCAAGCACGTTTTGAAAGGGGTCTTGCAGGAAATCAGGAAGTTGTAGACGCGCAAACAAATGTAGCGGAAGCAGAAGATGGTCTCGTGGATTCGCTTTACCAATATTATGTAAGCGAGCTGGAATGGGCACGTAATATGGGCGATGTGCGCATGGTTCTTGATACTTAATCTAACTAAACTGAGTACAGAGGTGGATGTAGACGAAATCATATTAGCTTCCGGTTCACCCCGGCGGTCAATGCTCTTAAGGGACTTAGGCCTTTCCTTTCGAATCGAATTGCCTGATGTTACAGAATTGGAGGACCATGATGAATCCCCGGAGCTTATGGTCCTCCACAATGCCATCTTAAAAGCCGATTGTGTTGCTAAAAAATTCCCAAACGCACTCATTATAGCAGCGGACACCACCGTAGCCTTGGGAAATAAAGTTTTCAACAAACCTAAAAGCATGGCTGAAGCCTTTGCGATGCTAAAGGAACTTTCGGGCAAAACACATACAGTCTATACCGGGGTATGTTTAGTGAACGAGTCCACTGGACTGCGTATAAAACATTGTGAAAAGAGCCAAGTGACCTTTCTTGATCTGAGAGATCGTCTTATTCAACAGTACCATAGCCTACTCGACCCCCTAGACAGGGCTGGATCCTATAGTATTGAAGATCATAGAGATATGATTATCAAAAGCCATGTAGGATCTTTATCTAATATTATCGGTTTGCCGATTGAATTTTTGAGCGAGACGCTTCATAATTTGGGTTATCTGAAGCGTGCCGATAAGTGAATAAGGGCTTGATAACAAAAAGAAAACGTAAGCACAACAATACCCCGTGGCCAGAGTTTGACAAAAACACTCTCGAACGTGAGAGAAAATGGCCATGGCTCCTGTTGAGCTTGTTCTTGACGTTATTTATTCACCTTTTACTCGGTATTTTTTTTGAAGGGTATACCTTTAAGCAAGCCAAGCCCACTCCACCAGCACAGGAACTGGAACTCGTCCTCCTTCCAAAAGAAGAACCGGAGATGAAGTTTGTAGAAACAAACCCGGATGTTGCTTCCAATGAACCCGATGATACCAAAAATTACGCCGCCCGTTCACAACAGGCCGCACAAGAATTACCAGAAAATGGGGAATCCATATTGCCAAGATTAGAAGGAAAAGAGAGGGATTCTCAAGCCCTCATAGAATCGCAAACCATGATGGAACCGACGCCGCCCATGCCACAGGCTCAAGTCGCCCAAAATGAACCCGCCAAAGAGGTTCAAAAAGAAGAGGAAAACGCACCCGAAGGCAAGCCGGGGGAAAAAATCGCCGATTTTATGGAACAGCCAAAGGTCTCTTTGGAAAAGGATGGAACGATTGTGCTAAAATCCGATCAAGAAGCTAAACCTGTCGCGGAAAAAAAAGCGGAAAAAAAGGCCATTTCTGAAATTCGCCCACAGCCAAGGCCTACGCTTAGAAAAGCAGGCGTGCCCGCCCCCTTGTTACTCTCTGAAAAAGGTAGCGCCCCCCAAGGCATGATCGCCGCAGATGCGAAGTTTAGCCAATTCGGGCAATATGAACAACAGATGCTAGAAGCGATTGTTTACCAATGGCACATGCTGGCCAATCGATTAACTTTTTCATCACAAGACATCAATAGCGTTGTCGTACTTTCGTTTAATTTAGACAAAGCCGGAAACGTAAGTAATGTGACCATTGAAACCTCTACAGCCAGCTCTATGGCCACCTTGATTTGCAAGGATGCGGTACAATCAAGAGCTCCCTATGGCCCCTGGCCACCGGATATGATAAAAATACTTGGCGATCAGCAGCACATACGTTTTACTTTCCACTACCAATGACATCAAACAATCGAATGACGCACAAACACATCCCTTTAGGCAAAGGTGTTACCGTATTAAAAGAAGACGAACTCGGGCTCATTGCGCTTGAAAAGCCCGCTGGCATAAAAAGTCACCCTAATTCCGTTGAATTGGAAAGGGGTTGTCTGGTCCAAGCGAAATATGATGTTCAAAGGGAATGTTATTTTTGGAAGACGGTTAAAGAAGGCGAACCTGCAGTTGAAGAAAGGCTGTATTTATTAAACAGGTTAGACTCCCCAACCTCAGGAATCATACTCGTAACCTTTTTCAAAGCAGTTGCCGAAACGATACGGGAACTCTATAAAACGAGGCATGTTCACAAAACATACCACGCAATTGTAAAAGGGCAACCCAAGCAAATTTCCCTGACATGGACAGACCACCTGGAACGAACTCGCACGGAAAAAAGAGGCCATTTACGGGTACAGAAAGGCGGTCATTCTACTGCTATCACAAAGGTGAAACTGGAAAAGCGGGATCATAACGGTATTGGCATCTCGCTCCTTCGCCTAGAACCGCAAACCGGCCGCACCCACCAGTTAAGGGTTCAATCGGCATTGCGCCATCACCCTATAATCGGAGACAAGACATACGGGGACTTTAAACTCAACCGTGCCATCGAAAAGGCCGTTGAGCAAAAACGCCTTTATTTACACGCCACTGCGCTTTCGCTCGAATATCAATTAAGCGGAAAAACGTCTTTATTTGAAGTGGAATGCGCTCTTCCGGAAAGCTTTTCTGTTTTAATGGATTCAAATGCTCGCATTCGGCAACAATTATTGTCAATAAAGCCTTTAGTTTAACCTCACTGACGTTGAAGGCGGTTTATCCCGTTGACTCAATGTTCTATTACGCTTTACTGTTTAAACAAACAGGCCTCAAACTTTATATTTAGTGAAAAACGAAAAAACATGGTTAAATAAACGTGCCGCCGGAGTCCTGCTACACCCGACCTCTTTGCCCAGCGAGCAAGGAATAGGGTCACTCGGAACAAGTGCGTATCGATTAATTGATTTTCTGGCTGCCAGCGGGATGAAGTATTGGCAAGTATGCCCCTTAGGGCCTACCGGCTATGGAGACTCTCCCTACCAGTGCTTTTCAGCATTTGCGGGTAATCCCTATTTAGTAGACCTCAAAGAACTTGTTATGCACGGGTTACTGGCAGGCTCTGACCTCGCTCCCTTACAAAAGCTACCACATGATGAAGTCAATTTTGGCGAACTCTACAAGCTGTTTTGGCCTTTAATTAAGAAAGCTTTTCACTCGTTTCAAAAGAAAAAAGCCAATATAGAGACCTATGGAGACTATGATACATTTAAACAAGAAGAAGCACATTGGCTACACCCTCATGCGTGCTTTATGGCCTGTAAAGACCACTTTCATGGCATGCCTTGGCATGAATGGCCAAGGGCATACAGAACATTTGCTGAAGCCCAAAAGCGACCCTTGTTTTTATTCAATGAGCTGAGTGAACAAATCGAGGCCCATAAATTTTACCAATACCTTTTCCTAGGGCAATGGAAACTTGTGCGCAAGTATGCTCAAGAAAAAGGTATCGAAATCATTGGCGATATTCCAATCTTTGTATCACTAGACAGCTCAGATGTTTGGGCAAATGCACATTTATTTCAACTTAATGCAAACGGTACCCCTAGCAAGGTTGCTGGCGTTCCGCCGGATTATTTTTCACCAACAGGGCAATTATGGGGAAATCCCCTTTATGACTGGAAGGAAAAAGAAGGTGATGTGTTTAAATGGTGGCAGCTAAGGATTAAACATACGTTACGTCTGTATGACGTGGTTCGTATAGACCACTTTAGAGGCTTTGATACCTATTGGTCGATTCCGGCAGGATCAAAAGATGCCTCTGTCGGCAAATGGGTAAAAGGCCCAGGTAAAGCATTTTTCGATGCCATGAATAAATCGATGCCCGGCATCAAGTGGATTGCCGAAGATTTGGGGGACAT
Organism: Verrucomicrobia bacterium CG1_02_43_26; assembly: GCA_001872735.1. NCBI lineage: Bacteria > Pseudomonadati > Verrucomicrobiota > Verrucomicrobia bacterium CG1_02_43_26. Next base: position 135,186 of record MNWT01000016.1, read on the forward strand.
TAATGATGATGTTCGAGAACTACGGGACTCCCTTGGGTTGCCTGGTATGGCGATTATGCAATTCGCATTCTCAAACGATTCCTCAAATCTTTATCTCCCTCACAATCTCTCGCGTAACTGCGTTTATTACCCAGGTACACATGACAATGATACCGCTTGGGGCTGGTACCGCTCAACGAGCCGGGAGTCTAGAGACCAGTTCAGGCGATACTTTAGAGTTTCCGGAGAGAGTATCCCATGGGATATGATTCGAGGCGTCTACCAAAGTGTCAGCAGATTGGTTGTTATTCCCATGCAAGACCTGATGAACAAAGGCCCCGATGCTCGCATGAACCTCCCCGGCAAGCCTGACGGAAATTGGAAATGGCGCTATACGGTTAATGAGCTGGAACGCTTGTTTGTAGACAGCGCGCATTATTTGCAAGAACTGGCTTCTTTATATTACCGCTAAGCGTCTTCTGCCAAGAACTTCACGATTTCTTTTAGAACTTCTTCTCCTTCATCCTCCAAAAGATAATGGCTGGCCTTTTCATAAACGTAAGTCTCAGCATTCTCAAAACGCTCTTTCCAGACCTTTAAAAAGTGCTGGTTGAAACAAAAGTCCTTTTTACCCCAGCAGATCAGCATAGCTTTTTCCTTTAACTGATGCAGTTTCTCCTCTATCCCTAATAATGTATTATAGGAAGGGTGTTTCTGATTCAGGGGGATATCTTGAACAAAACGCGCAATGGCGATACGGTTTGCCCAATTATTATAGGGGAAGAGGTAGCCGTCTTTTACCGCTTTGGGTAATTTTTTCTCGACCGCCATAAATGTGGCTGGCCTCGCAAAACCATTCAGGGCTCGTACGATCCATTCACCGATAATTGGTATACGGCACAGTCTTATTCTAAAAGGAATATGTTTTGAGCGAAAAGCAGCTGTGTTTAGAATAACTATCTTATCCAATTTATCAATATGCTTGAGTGCCGCGCCAATACCGATAGCGCCCCCCCAATCATGAACGATCAAATGAAAGCGTTCGATCTGTAAGTGCTCGATCAAGCGAGACAAATTATCAATATGGGTACTAAGCGTATAGCTATAATCTTGCGGTTTATCAGAAAGGCCACAGCCGATATGATCCGGCACGATGCAGCGATATTTATCACGCAGCCCCAACACAAGGTTACGATAATAAAAGGACCACGTGGGATTTCCATGCACCATAATAACCGGTGTGCCATTACCTTCATCCAGAAAGTGCATCCTATGAAGAGGATCTACTTTAAAAAAGTCTCTGTCTCTTAAAGGAAAAGGATATAGCTTTCGTATGTCTTCAGGAAGCTTTCGCATAAAATAGTATATAAAGTAAAAGAAAAATTACTTTTCTTTTTTAACAAACTTGCTTTCCGTCCCTGAGACCAGGCGTTTGATGTTTGCGTAATGCCTCAAGAGAATAAACACTGCTAGACCCCAAGCAAAATAAAGTGCCCACGGATTATTATTCATTAAAAACCAGGTACTGAGCGGGAGCGTCGCACCAAAAACAATGGATGCCAAAGAAACATAACGAGTCGAATAAAATACAATCAACCAAGCAATTATTCCTACAAATACAACGAGTGGCATAAGCGCTATAAGCCCCCCAATGGTTACCGCTACGCCCTTCCCTCCTCTAAATCCCATGAAAATAGAGAAACTGTGCCCAACGATTGCCCCTACTAGTCCAATAAAACCAAGGGCAAAGGGATCGTCTACAAAACCAGATGTGCAAAGCATGGGCCATCCCGCAGCAATAAAACCCTTGATGACATCTAGTCCAAAAACGATGTTTCCGGCAGATTTACCCACCAATCGTTTCACATTCGTGGCTCCTGCATTCTTACTACCCTCCTTGAAGAGGTCTATACCGTGCCTTTTGGCTATAATTTGAGCAAAGGATATTGAGCCCAAGACATATCCGACAACAATACTTATAAAATAGATGAACATAACTGCTTCTTTTTGAATCTCTAATACTTAATACTAATCAAAGCTTGATCATTTGGACAAGCACAATGCCAGCATTTTCGGCTAGCTCGCGAAACGCCTTATCACTTAATTCCGTATCCAGTTCAAATACAGTCATTGCTAGGCCATCGTTCTCGCAGCGACTTAAAGCCATATTAGCGATATTTACCCCATCCATACCAAGGATAGAGCCGACCATACCTACGACACCTGGCACATCTTTGTTTCCGATTAACAATAAGTGCCCATCAGGCCTAAACTCCAGTTCATATCCATTCATATGAACAACTCGAGGATTATGCTGTTTGCCAATAAGGGTTCCCTCTAGGCTCCATGTCTTGCCATTCTCGTCAATTGCCTCCACGCGGATTAAATCCGTGAAATCAGCCTCATCACTTGAGTTCGTTACTTTAAGGGAAATGCCCAGTTGTTTGAATTTTGCGGGTGCATTGACATCATTAATATACTCCCCGCAAATATTCTTTAAATAACCCCGCTGAATGGCTCGTGTGAGGGGCAATAGGTCCATTTCAGTTAACTTACCCCAGTAGGTGACTTTGAGTTGCTCGATGTCCTTACCGGTCATCTGTTGCAACATATGTCCTAACCTTTCGCCCAATGAAAGGTAAGGGCGGAGCGTCTCCAGGGTTTTTAAGTCAATAGACGGCATATTCAGGGCATTTCTGATCATGCCTCCACGAAGGACAGAAGTAATGGCCTCGGCTACTTCCAGTCCAACGCTCTCTTGAGCTTCTTTTGTAGAAGCACCCAGGTGAGGTGTCAGGACAACATTCGGTAAATTGCGCAATTCGCTATCTTTTGAAAGCGGCTCATTTTCAAAAACATCTAGCCCTGCTGCGGCGACTTTACCAGATTTAACCGCTTGGATGAGTGCAGATTCCTTTATAATACCACCACGAGCACAATTGAACACTCGCACCCCCTTTTTCATTTTTGCAAATGCGCTTTCATCCAGCAAATACTGGGAATCTTCGGTTAAGGGCACGTGTACCGTGATATAGTCCGCGTTCTTAAAAAGATCATCTAGAGAAACCATGGTAACTCCAATTGCGCTGGCTCTTGTTTTTGTTAAAAAAGGATCATACGCCAATACGTCCATTTCAAATGATTGTGCACGCTTGGCTACCTCCGCGCCAATACGTCCCGCACCAATAACACCAAGCACTTTTCCGCGCAGTTCATTTCCAGAGAACGACTTTTTGTCCCACTCCCCTGCCTTCATCGATTGGTTTGCTTGAGGAAGTAAGCGAGCAGAACACATAATGTGGGTAAAAGTAAGTTCGGCCGTTGCGATAGTATTTCCTGTCGGCGTATTGAGCACAATAATACCCTTTTCAGTAGCAGCTTCTAAATCGATGTTGTCTACCCCTACTCCTGCGCGCCCTATAACACGCAAATTGCGGGCAGCATTAATAATAGCAGCAGTAACTTCAGTGGCACTGCGCACAATGAGGGCATCAATGCCTTGTACTTGGCTGATTCTCTCTTCAGGAGAAGCTTCGTACTGCTCAATCACCTCCAGGCCATTTTGTTGTTTTAGGTAATCAATACCAGTGGAAGAAATACGGTCAGCGACTAAAATTTTCATAAGGGCTAGTTTTGTTTAAACCCTATTATAAAACGCAGCAAAAGTAAACCGAATGTGTCCGTGTTATTCCTCCTCTATTTCCAAATCGCTACCCTTGCTCAAAAAATAAAACAGATAAGCCGCGATAAACAGCTGGTATAATAATAAATTTCTTTTCCGAGAGGTTAAATCACTTGTAAAGACGAGATGAGATAGGGTTGTAATTAAAAAAAACAAGGCTTCTCTTTGTGAAGAATTCCTCAGATATTCCCGTTGTATTTTTTTATAATTGATGTGTGTCAGAAATTTCACGAGCAGATTCTGCTGATTATTGGAAATGACAGTTTGTAGTTGTTGATTAGACTGCTTGGACGGCAAATCAAGCAATAAAGGCTTGGGGGAAACAATCTGCTTAACCTTCCATTCTTTAAGCTTATTATTTCCCCTTACGAGCACCTTATAAATTTCCTGCACCGTGTCTTTATTGAGCAAACCGAAACCTTTTTCACCAATAACATCCACATGGTGATTTACAATCCGCATGTGCTCATTCAGCTGATATTGAAAAAACTTTTGCGATAATTTATTATTTTTAATTTCATTTTCTAGCACTTCAAGATTTGAATGAGAGAACGCATCCTCGTGGTATAATTTGAAGATGGCAAAAATCAATTGCAGGGCTAATTCTTGGCTTTTGTAACCACAATTGCCCACCTCTTGTCTTTTATCCAGTAAATGTCGGATCATTTTTAATTGGAAACGCGTTTCTATTTCAGTCTTCTCGTCTACTATAGTTAGATGTTTCTGCGTTGGCCAATTTTCAAAATCGTTTTTATTGATTTCACATAAAAGAATACCTAATTTTCTGCGCTCATTTTTTTGTGAAGTTTTCGGAAAACCATCGCCCCCACCATCGCATAAATAATCATAGTAGCCATTGCCATCTTTAACAACCACGTGAAGGCGTAAATGCCTGACACCCTTCCACTTAGTTCGCTCAAGACGCTCAAAATAGATGCAGATACTTATTTTGTTGCCATTGTTAAATCTAACTTCGCAAAAATGACCTGCATTTTTAAATACAGCTAAAACTCTTTTTGCAACCATCCGGTCTGGAGTACCTCTTTCTAGAGATGCTGGATCAGTAAAGGATTGTAGTGACTGAACTAGTAACTGATACATATGCCTTGTTCGCCCGCCTTCAGAAACATCCAATAAGTTTCCTAGCTTGCAAGCATGGGCATATATCTCTTCATCCAAAGGCTTAACCAGTTTGGGGTATTTAGTCAAAAGAGTATTGCTATCAATTGTATGCTCAGTATTTCTTTTTTGTTCCGGAAATACAGACATGCCTAGCTTCTTTATCACTGTTTGAAAAAAAGCCTCCTGATAGAATGAATTATTCTCAGAAACGCAAAGTGCCTCATAAAGCCAATCGTTTCCATAGGTTCGCTTCAATTTTGCACCATTTTGAACGAGGCTAATAAAGTGCTCTGCTAATAATAGATAAGCGGCGAGATTTAGTGGCGTACATTTATAAACGTCCGGAACATTTAGGGAAAATCCTCTTATAGCCATTGCTTTTGTGAGATCGCTAAATACGGCAAAAGAAAGATCTCTATAGCGCATGTATCTGTGTAAGATTGTTTCTCCATCTTTGTACGCGTTCAGGTGGGTAACAGGTAGATTAAATAGCTGATTATAATATCTTTTAGCATTCAGCGATCTCTCGCTGTGTATCATTTTGGGCAATGCCCAAACGATGCGTGTGGCCAGGGTATTATGCTCTTTATTTTTAAATTCATTCGCTAAGCCATATTGTTTAAACATTTCAGCCAGCCAGCAGTAAACAAAAAAGACATTCCCTTTTGAGGCGTAACTGTTATTCAAATACTTGGATGCCCACTTAATAAATTCTTTTTCTGTAAATTTATTTTTCGAAAGCAAACCCCACTCCACTTCCTTAACATTACCAAAAGGAGGAGCATCTTTTGTATTTCTACAAAACTCTATTGCCCATTCTCGCAATCCTTTTTCATTTAAAGAAAAATGACCGGACTTCCCTACCTCGCTCATTTTATAGGATATTGCTACTAAATGATCACTCTTATGCGTTTTTTGTCCATACTGCACCTTGTATTTACCAAATTTTTCATATTCGCCAAATATATGTACCTCTTTGCCGTTCTTTAATTGTACCTCATGCTGATCTCCTGCAAAAAAGGAAAGTTTCAGGGAAATGGGTAAATTCCCGTTCCCTTTTGAGGTTTCAGTAAACTGTACTTTTATCAGGGGCCTGTTACCCCTGGGTGGGAATTGATTAGGAGGGGTATTCATAAATCGTTTTCCTCATTAATACAGGTTTTTCAGCCTACACCGACAATAAACCTACCGCATTCCCGTCAATACCTGAAACTTTGCCCCCATATGACTTGGATGCAGGAGCTGTTGGAGAGATTTTTTATCAGGATCAAATCCCATGGGATTTTTCGTTATAATGCGCTCAATTTCCTTTGTTGCATAGTGAACAAAAAAGCCTTCTTGGCGATGGATACGCGTTTTACGAAAATTATTTTTATGTAGAATAGACTCTAATCGATCCCAACAGATATGGCAGGTGATATCCTTTTCTCCTGGGTTATCAATTAAATCACTATCCTGTTTATGGTGGTGGTAGGTACGCGCTGTGCCCTGTGGGGTTTCATTTACTAACGTCTCCCAAGGAAGGCCGTAGTCAAAGAACATCAATAGCCCATTCCATGCCTGTTGGGTAATTTTGTCAAAAAGGGTTTCCGCATAATAAGGAATATCTAGTTGATATCCCTCTACAGCTTGTTTAGGCAACATCTCTATAAAAGGCCTCAGTTCGGGCGATGCTTCATCTAGCATAATTTCCTCCAAAGAACCCTCTTTGAGGCAGATCGCTCGCTCCCTCCAGAAACTGTCTTTATAGACAAGCCGAAAGAAGGGTTGAGCATCTAATAGTTCATTTGAAAAAACAACGGCTCTTTCGGGAATATTAATTTCATCATCGACACGGAAAACTAAGCCTTCCTTAAACGGGTGATCTACATTAGCCAAGAGAGACTCTTCGGGCTCTGCCCCTATTTCGACAAAGGTATACTCTTGCAACTCATCTGTGTCTCCTAATAAATTACGCGCCGCCGTTGCAACCAATCGCGGAAAAATATGGTTTATACTGGAAGATGTGTAGAAATCCGTATGGGGACTATAGCCTACTCTACGCTTGTTTTTGCGATAATAACCCAGCTCTGGATGGTATAATACTGCCTTAATATAATCGGGGTAACTTAAGCAATCAGCTTTAGCGATACTTTTTAAATAGTCATAGATACTCATGATTTCAGGTAAACCTCCAGTTCGTTCAATGTTCGTTTAACAGCCCCTTCATTTTTCTGAAAACACGTGCGAGCATTTTGCCCCATCACTATCCGCTTGTGACCATCCTGGATTAATTCAAACAAGGCCAGAAAGAGTTCTTTAGCGTCTTTTACGGAAAGCGCTCCTTTTTCATTCAACAAGTCTCTAGCAAATAAGCGAAAATTACTCATATCCGAGCCAAATACGATGGGCATGGCCAAAGAAGCAGCCTCGATAGGGGTCTGTCCTCCAATGTTTGGCGGAAGGCTCTTTCCAATAAAGATAATATCGCCAACCTGTGTCAGTATACTGAGCTCCCCAGTCGTATCTCCCACATAGATAAAGCACTCCTTGCCTGCCTTTTTGCTATCGCTACGAAAATGGAAAGAAAGGTCTTGTTTCTCTAGAAACTGCCTGATCTCATTACCTCTTTCTGCATGTCTTGGAACGAGTAAGAGGCGGCAATTCACGCCGATATCCAAGGCCTTCTTCAGAATAAGTACCAGCGCTTCTTCTTCCCCTGGCCAAGTTGAGGAACCCACGATAACTAAGGGTTGCGCAAGATCCTTTTTATGAAAGAAGCCCATTTCTGATTTCAGAATATTGCGATCTGAATAAGGCATCGGGTTAACAACAGCGGCATCAAATTTAATATTGCCGGTTAAATGCACCTTGTTTGAGGCCGCACCCAATGCAATAAAACGATCTCTGTCCTGACTATTGGACGCTAAAATAAGATCCACCTGGCGAATCACAAAACGGGCGAAGGTTGCCAATTTCTTGTATCGTTTAAAGGAGCGGTCTGATAAACGCGCATTCATCAAAATGACGGGTATCTTGCGCACGTGTGCCTGGTGTAAATGCTCCGGCCAAAGTTCGCCCTCCATCAATATAACTATATCCGGTTGGATACGACTCCAGGCAATCTTACTAAAAAGCCAGAAATCCAGGGGAAACAAACCAATTTCAGTTACCATATTGGGGTACATTTCTAAAGCCAGTTTGTAAGCCGTGCTAGTCGTAGTAGTGAGCACAACATCGATATCTCCCCGATCTTTCAATTGTTCGAGGAAAGGTTTGATCGCTCTCATTTCCCCAAGGCTTACGGCTTGTATCCAAACCCTTTTTTGCTTAGGGTTATCTTTGCCTTTAGGTTTAATAAAGCCGAAGCGATAACGAAAATCTTTCCCGTACCCGCCCCTTTTAAACATTCTCTTCAAATAATATGGTAGCGATAAGAGTAAAACTGGAAAAAATAATAGCCGGTAGAGCCAAATCATCGATGTATAATTGAGTTATTAAATTAATCTATATAAATATATGCCAAAAGACCAATCAATCATGCTCCGGAACAAGAGTAAATCTCTTTCTCAAACAGTCTGGATGTTGCTATTTTTATTTATAACCACAATCTGTTTTGGAAAATGCGAGTGGCCTCAGGATAATAGTGATCTTACGCCTGACCCCAGTGTCACTTTTGGATGTCTGGATAATGGCTTTCGATACGCTATCAAACATAACGAAGAGCCTCCTGGTCGGGTTAGTTTTCGATTATACGTTAATACCGGTTCGCTCATGGAAAAGGATTCTGAACAAGGTATAGCCCATTACCTCGAGCACTTAGAGTTTGAAGGCAGTACGCATTTCCCTCCCGGAGAAATGATTAAGTATTTTCAGCGCATAGGAATGTCCCACGGAGCAGATACCAATGCCCACACCTGGTTAGATGAAACCGTATATAAATTAGATTTGCCCGATCACACAGATGAATACTTAAAAAATGGCTTTACCGTCATGAGAGATTTCGCGGGGGGGCTAGACCTTCATGAGGACATCATTAACAGAGAACGCGGTGTCATTCTTGCGGAAAAACGCCAACGAGACTCTGTTTTTTATCGCACGTATGTTGCGCAGCTGAGCTTTCTCCTCGATGGCACCCTTATCCCAAAGCGTTTACCTATTGGGAAAGAAGAAAACATAGAAGCGTTTGCCCTTCCAGATTTTCAACGTTTTTATAATGAATGGTATACGCCTGAAAGAATGCTATTGGTGATTGCTGGTGATATTAGCCCCAAGGAAATAGTGCCCTACATTAAAGAATATTTTTCTTCACTAAAGTCAAAAAATCCCCCTCAAGCTAGCCCGGCTCTAGGGGAATTGAGTAACCAAGGCAAAACCGTTGCGTTGCTACACTCAGAGCCGGAAGCAGAAGAAACAAATGTAGCTATTCACAATGTTGTTCCCTTTCCCTATAACTCAGACTCTAAAGCACGGTTTGTTGAGGAACTCTCGGTATCTGTAGCAAATGTAATGATGAATCGACGTCTCTCTATTCTCAGCAAGGAAAAGAATGCTCCTTTTACCGTTGGTGCCAGTTATACAACCGAACTAGTAAACGCTTGGATGATCTCTGCGATAGAGCTCACCTGCCAACCCGATAAGTGGGAAGCATGCCTAGGCCTAGCAGAGCAAGAACTACGCAAAGCTCTTGATTACGGCTTCACTAAAAGCGAATTTGAAGAGGCAAAGGCAGTTATCTTGAATGATTATCAACAAGAAGCCGATCAAGCAAAGACGAAGCGATCCCCTACACTCGCCAACGAAATAGTAAAGGAAATTTCCGGTGGCTTAGTTTATTTATCTCCCGAACAAAAATATACGCTTGCGCAAGAAGCCTTTACGATAATCACTCCGGCATCAATTACAGACGTTTTTAGAAAAGCATGGAATCAGCATAGCCGGTATATCTTTATTAGCGGTAATTTATCTCTGAAGAACCCGGAGCAAGAAATCCTTAAGGTTTATGAAAACAGCAAAGCCACTGAGGTAATCGCACCCATTGAAAAAACGATTTTAGAGTTTAAATACACAGATTTCAAAGAACCGGGCAAAGTGGCCAGTATCGTTTATCAGGATGATTTAGATATTTACCAAATCCGTTTTCAAAACAACGTTTATCTCAATCTAAAAAGTACAAAATTTGAGGCAAACACCATACAAATTTCAGTACGCTTTGGGGGCGGTCTGCTTGAATCCATAAAAGACAAGCCTAGACTAGATGTACTCACCAACATGACCTTCATTCAAGGAGGCTTACAAAAGCATAGTATAGATGAGTTAACCACGATTTTCGCAGGCAAAACCGTGAGTGTAAACTTTCGAGTAGATAATGATGCGTTTGCGTTGTCAGGAATAACTTCTCCGGTAGACTTGCGTGACCAACTAAACCTCATGCTAGCCTATATTATTGAGCCGGGATACCGAGAGGAAGCATTGCGCCAAGCTCATAAAGAAATTGACCAGCTTTACATTCAATTAGCTAACACACCTGAGGGCATTATGCAAAACCAAGTAGCCCGTTTAATTACAAGTAACGACAATCGTTTCGGCTTCCCTGAAAAAGTTGTTCTTCTGAGTTACACCCTAGATGACGTTCGCGATTGGCTAAATGAGCCTCTATCCAACGGATTTATGGAAATTTCTATTGTAGGAGATTTTGATATAGAAGCCGCCATTAGAGACGTAGCACTTACTTTTGGTACCTTACCTGAAAGAAATAAAATCAAACCAAATTTTGAAAAAGAACGTCTAGTTTATTTCCCCAAAAACATACATGAAAAAACTTTTCTCTTAAATAGTGAAATCCCCAAGGCGCTTGTCGCCATCTATTGGCCAACGGATGATACTTGGGACATTTCACAAACACGTAAATTAGGTATACTCGCCAATATTATTGATGAAAGATTACGAATAGAGTTGAGGGAGAAAATGGGAGAAACGTACACTTCTTTTGCGATGATTGATGCCAGCGAAACATTTAAAGACTACGGGTACTTGTTGGCTATTTCAATTGTAGACCCCGAGAATATCGATATTATCGCAGATGCCACGTTAAAGGTGACTCAAGATTTATACGCCAATGGCATTACAGAAGATGAATTTGAGCGGGCCATAAAACCAACGATCAACAATGTAAAGGTTTCAGCACGAAATAATAAATACTGGCTGAATCTCGTTTTAGGGCGCTCTCAGGAATATCCGCAACGACTGGATTGGGCCAGAAATCGCCTTCCTGAATTTCTATCCTTTACCGTAAAGGATATCATGGATGTGGCCAAATCGTTTTTAATTAACAAAGACGCCTTATTAGTCAAAATTACCCCTGCAGGCAACTACGATGAAGATGCCGCTCAACCGATTAACCCCAAAGACAACAAATCGCAATGAGACAACCCCTATTCTCACGTTACACAAATCTAAATGGCTGGATAATTTGCCTCCTGTTTATCATTATCCTAACAACTATTACCCAATATATCGCGCGCAGTCCCTTGGTGGGAGTGGATGATGCCAATATATATTTTGTATATGCTAAGAACTTTGTTAATGGGCATGGCTTTGTCTATAACATCGGCAGTGAGCATGTTGAAGGATTCTCCGCCACCTTATGGGTATTTGTCTGCGCCCTAGGCTTTTTAATAACGGATAACCCCGAGTTTTTAATTCTGTGTTTTAATGTCGTTTGCGTAACAATACTCGTTTTTGCCTACCTGCATTTTTTCAAAACCAAACTTGTAAACCTTTTTCACGACAAGCCATTCACGTTTAAAATTTTATTCTGGGGATTTTTATTCACGCTTATATTTGAACTTCCTTTTTGGTTCTGGACAACCATATCGCTGATGGAACCTGCTTTGTGGGCTCTCATCATCAATGGATCCATGCTCGCACTTCTTCACTTTATTCATTTAGACGAAAAAGATCAGATCTCCAAAATAAAAAACTACGCGTGGGGATGCTCGTTACTGATTATATTCGTTGTGCTAGGACGCCCGGAAGGGATGGCTTGGGGATTGATTATTCCAACTTTGTTTTTGGCTAACGTATTTTTTGTTAAAAACAGAAGCAAAGGACAACTCGCATGGTGTCTATTACCTTTCGTATCTTATTTAGTAACAACCGGAATTTTAGTCAGTTGGCGAGTGTATTACTTCGGGTACCCGCTACCTAACCCTTACTACGCAAAGGTTTCTTCGGATATTTGGTACAATATAAACAATGGGCTCTTGTATCTTCTTGATTTTGTTCAGGGGAATTATTACATTCCGTTGGTTATTTTATTTTTAAATTTGTGGGGTTGGCTTTATGTTTACAAGCGCTTTAAGCATAGCGGTGAATTAGCTGCCATCGATCGCGCGTATTTAACGCTCTCCTGCTTTCTCTTTTGCCCTATCGCTTTCAACATATATAAAGGGGGCGATCATTTTGAGGGCTATCGCTTCTTGCAAACAATATGGCCCATGCTTTTCTTGGCCTTTGTATACTTTGTTGCCCTTTCTAAACAAACGGTGGATCGAACCGTATTATTTTCTCTAGGGCGCTTGAGGCCATACGTGTACGGTTTTCTCATCGGGCTTTTTTTCATGGCCGGTGTCCATGTTTGGGTAAATTGGTATGAGCGTAACCCTTTTATTATACGATTGTCTCAACAAGGTCGTGTTGCGGGTGTCTTTCTTGAAAACTTGTTTAAAGACCGGAAAGCGGGTTTGCCAACGCTAGGGATTATTCCCGCCGGGGGTTATAAGTACGGGTACAGCGGGATGGTGTATGATTTAATTGGATTGAATCTTACGTCTATCGCGCATAATGGCGCTTCCCACACGGGCGAATGGCACCATGCAGCTTTTGAGCAAAAGGATTTCTATCGGCTAAAGCCCGATATACTCTCCCCACGCATTGTTATCGGCGAACCAAAGACATGGAATATCGCGGTAACTGAAAAGTTTTTTGTGAATCGCTATTTAAAGAATTTGGCTTTGTATAAGCGTTTCTGGGATAACTACCGTTTTGTCTTTATTCAGAACAAGAATATGCAAGCGAGCTACAACACATCTGATATCACCGGAGCATTTGGTGTCATGGTTTTCTTGAAGAACGATTTGTACGAAGAACTTAAGAAACGCGATGACGTTCTGATGTCGAACATAAACGTCATCTTCCCCGAGGGACTGTATATGGAAGATCCGGTACCCGAAATTAGCCAATAAGAGCTAGTCCATAAACAAATTGAGCTGCTGTTGAGAGGACGCTTCTTCCTCGACAGCGCTTTGTTTTATTAAAACACGATCTTTACGATAAGGTGTTTTTTTAAGATGCTGGCGAAGGCTCACACCTTCATTTTCTAATTCAGCAAGTACTTCGTTGGCACGGTCAATAACGGATTTCGGAAGACCGGCAAGACGAGCCACCTGTATACCGTAAGACTTATCCGCCGCACCGGGGATGACTTGCCTTACAAAAATAATTTCATCATTCCACTCTTTAACCGAAACAGAGAAGTTACGTAAACGGGGAAGTGAGCTTTCCAGCTGTGGCAGTTCATGATAATGGGTAGCAAAGAGTGTACGAGGACCCTCTGCCTCATTACTATGTAGGTGCTCAACCACTGCCCATGCGATGCTCAAGCCATCATAAGTGCTGGTACCTCGGCCAATTTCATCCAGAATGATGAGGCTTCGATTCGTGCAGTTGTTTAAAATATTAGCCGTTTCGTTCATTTCGACCATAAATGTGGAATTGCCACGGGAAAGTTCATCACTGGCACCAACTCGGGAAAAAATCCTATCTACAATACCAATGCGGCATTCGCTTGCGGGAACCCATGAACCTATTTGCGCCATAAGCGTAATCAAAGCAACCTGGCGAATATAAGTGGATTTACCGGCCATATTTGGCCCTGTGATAACAGCAATTTGATCCTGAGAAGCGCTTAAATAAGTATCATTAGGTACAAATTTATGGCTGCCACCCAAGCCAAGACGAGTCTTACTGAGCATCTGCTCAATAACAGGGTGTCGTCCTTGTTTGATATCAAGCGCATCGCTTTCATCCAACATGGGGCAACAATAATCCCAGTCTCGCGCAACTTGAGCCCAACCGGTAAACAAATCTATTTCGGCGAGCGCTTCAGCTGTTTCTGCCAATTTGCTGCTGTGTTCAAGCACTTGAGCGAGCAGTTCATCATACAAAGCCTCTTCGCAGCGCAACGCCTTTTCCTCTGCTTCCAAAATTTCTTTTTCCTTGGCTTTAAGTTCCTCGGTGTAATAACGCTCGGCATTAGTCATGGTTTGTTTACGGACATAATGACTGGGCACGCGATCGATATTCGATTTCGTGACCTCGATAAAATAGCCGAAGGACCCGTTATATTTAACGCGAAGATTCTTGATACCGCTTGCTGATTGCTGCTGATGTTCAAATTCGGTAAGCCAGTTTTTGCTATTATGGGTCAGATCCAGCAAACGATCCAACTCTTTGTCATATCCCTTTTTGATCACTCCGCCTTCCTGCAGTTTCGTAGGCAGCTCTTCATTTAAAGCGCTTATTAGCAAATCGCACAATGCTTCAAATGTCGTGATTTGATTAGCCAGAGCTCGAACGCTCATTCCTTCAAATTCAGTCAATAACCTATAGATATCCGGCAACAAAGCTATCGTATCACGAATGCCCGCAAGCTCACGCGGATTACGAGAACGGTTTTGGAGTCGTGTCAAAATACGAGTAATATCTCTTAATTGAGCCAGCTGTTCTCGGAGTTGCTCGGCTAACGAAACTTCTTCCACAAATTCACCGACACAATTTTGCCTGCGTTTTAATTCAAGGATATCAATAGCCGGAGTCGCTAAAAATTGTTCCAATAAGCGGGCTCCAGCTGCCGTCACCGTGGCATCCATTGCCTGAATCAGTGAGCCTTCGCGAGTATTTTGACTGGAAGAAAATATTTCCAGATTACGTAGTGTAGCAGGATCCAGGATTAAAGAGCGCTCGCTCTTATATTCACGTATACTAAATAAATTTCTTGGGCGGCTACATAAGCTCTCTGTAGCATAATAGACTAAAGCGCCCGCGGCTCCTAAAGCATTATGCTTATGTGCTATGCCAAAGCCATCTAGGCCTAGAACACCTAATGTTTCGATGACAGTACGCGCGCCACTAACAAGGTCAAACTGGAAGTCAGCCACATGGGAAATTACCCTTTCTTGAGAAAAGTAATTAAACTTCTCCATAAAATCCTCACGCCATGCATCAGACTCCCAACTTTTGTGCGCCCATTCAGGCAGAACAATCTCCTGAGGGTCAATTGAATAAAATACGGAAAGAAGATTATCGTAATTCTTATCCGAAGCGATTTGAAAGTCGCCGGTAGATAAGTCGAGCCAAGCTGCCTGCAGCTCTTGATCAACAAACGTGATCGCAAGCATATAATTATTACGAGAGGCTTCTAATTGAGAGGATTCAATACGTGTGCCTGGTGTTAGCATACGGGTAACTTCCCGTTTCACAAGCTTACCAGGTTGTGGTGAATCGACCTGATCGCAAATAGCTACTTTTTTACCCATGGCGAGAAGCTTATTAACATAAGTTTCGGCAGCATGGTAAGGGATCCCGGCCATCGGATTTCCGTTACGATGAGTTAATGTGAGACCAAGCAGTGATGATGCCTCCTTTGCATCCTCCAAAAAGAGCTCATAAAAGTCTCCCAAACGAAAAAGAAGGAAAGTGGCAGCAGGTAATGCCTCTCGAATAGAGAGGTATTGCTGCATCATAGGCGTAAGTGTACTATTATTCTCTTTTATCATAATCAGATGACACCCGTGAAATTTAATTACACATATGCGCATTTGCAATAATGGAATGGCTATTGCCTTGCCCAAGCCTCCAGGAAAACCTGCTAAGCCATACGTTTGGCTGTCGTTTGAACTTAGAGATCGGTAATATATAACCATAGGGTCCCCAAAAATAGAAACGATATGTGATGAATAAATGCGTGGCCTTCGAAGCCAAGCAACAGATATTAGTAGAGGTAGCTTTCATTATACAAACAATAGTTTGATGGGTTAACGTTGATCAGTAGGTTGGGTATTCTTTGAATGAGGAAATTCAAAGGCCAAGATTGTAATATAATAATTTCATAACAGTCAATTATTTTCTGTAAAAAAACTAATAAAAAAGCCTATTATCGTGTTTTAATTTTACAAAAGCGCCAATTTCAGGCAAACTATGCTCAGCTCTCATTCCTACTGTCCAAAATTATTTACTTTTCTATAGTTGTTGGCGTGTGGCATAGTTAATTTTTCCTAGAACTGATTTTTGAATGAAAAAGAGATCCTTGCCCTTATATTTTTTAGCCATGCTTTTTGCGACTACGTCCTTAATGGGAAAGGAACGCGGGAAACATGTAGATAACTTTGCCAGACTCTATGATGAGCGCTTGCGATCCTGTGTTGTGGTGCAATACACGGTTAAATATTACTTAGATCAAGAAAAGAAAGTGGTGAACGGGGTTGTCATTGATAATGAAGGGACAATCGTCCTCAACAGTTTTGATATACCGAACAACGTTTCAATAGAGCAGCTTTCGGACTTCAAAGTATACCCTTTATGGAAGCGTTCTCAAGGGCATGAAGCCGAATATTTAGGATCTGACAATCTCCTGGAGCTTCATTATCTGAAGGCAAAAGGAGATGTGGTGAAGGAAATGAAGTCCATTCGTGATTATAAACGCGCCACCGCCAAACAAGGCGATCCCGTGTGGGGAATCAGTGTGCTTGAATTTCAGAATGATTGCTATGAGAGTGCGCTGCATCGAAGCCAAGTGAGTTTCATTGACCATTCGCCCTACCGTGTCGGCTGGGCACAAAGCTTTGTGTGTACCGCGGGAATGCCTACGTTTAACCGAAAAGGCGAATTTGTGGGTTGGGGAATTTTACCCCTAAACTCTCCCTATCAAATCGATATTAATGGCCAAAAGTATATGACCCAGCTGACTCCTAGTGGACGGACCGAACGTTTCTTATTTGCGGAAGACTTTTTTCACTACCTAAAGGGCGCTCCTAAAAACATAGGCGGAGATCCTATTCCCTCCATTGGTGTTATTGGAGCAGACCCCTTGAACCCGAAAGCGCTCGCATTTTTCGGGCTAGAGGAAAGTTCTGGGATTGTTATTGGCAACGTTGTGGAAAACAGCCCGGCCAGCAAATCCGGTATACTGCCCGGGGATATTATATTAGGTATCGATGGACTCCCAATACCCTTTTTTGCCGCATCATACGCATACCCGGAGTATCTGGCTCTGCTCATTCGAGAAAAGAAAATCGGTGACAAGGTAACCTTTCAAATCTTTAGAAACCGAGAAATAAAGGATTTCGAAGTCGTTATAGAAGCTGCCGCTAAGGGCCTGAGCCAAGCGAAACGGGAATACCTGCCCGAGTACGGCATGGCACTTAGGGAGTATACCTTGGATGATGGCGTTAAGCGCAATGTATTCAAAGCGGATGCCGGAGGCGTAATTGTTGATTTTGTAAAGTATAACAGTCCCGCGGATGATGCCAGCGTTAAGCCGGGAGACTGGATTAAAAGAATAGATGACCATGAGGTTACGAATTATGCAGATGCCATAGCACTCATTCACACAGCAAAAGACGACACCAGTCGAAAGTATTTTATATTGCTTGTACAACGGGATAATGAGACAAGGGTATTGAGAATACGAAAATAAAAGGGCACATGAAGCACAGTTTGGAACAATTAGTTGGCCACTTGGGCAAGTTGAAAGCGCGCGGGGCGAAATCTGTAGCAGTATCGGCCGAGACCTTGGAATCATTGCGCAGTGCGGTTTCAGGAATCAAGCATATAGAAACGCGTACCGAAGCTGAGGAAATACCCCATACTAAGGAAGTTGCTGTCGACTTCGTAAAAAATGAGTCCCCTAAAGAGGCGAAAGAAAAGCCCGTTGAAAAAACTTTGGAGAAAATAACTGCATTTACCTTGCCGGAAGGAAGTAAACAGGAACGTTGGGAATATTTGAGAGATAGAGTGACTAATTGTCCTATTTGTACCGCACACGTAAAGCCGGGTAAGAAAGTCGTTTTTGGTGTGGGATCGTTAGATTCAGAAATCTTTTTCTGCGGCGAAGCCCCTGGAGCGGATGAAGAAACACAAGGAGAGCCTTTTGTGGGAAAAGCCGGGCAACTATTGACAAAGATCATAGAAGCGATGGGGTTGAAGCGATCGGTTGTTTATATAAGTAATATTATGAACTGGCGGCCAGAGATGCCGACTCCTTTTGGCAATAGACCGCCTACTCAAGAAGAAATGGAGGTCTGCCTGCCTTACTTGAAGGCTCAAATCGAAATCGTACAACCCAAAGTGATTGTAGCCTTGGGAGCTACCGCCGTAAGCGGCCTCCTGGGCGCGGCTCCAAAAAGGCGCATGGGCGATGTACGCGGCAAGTGGCTGGAATTTGAAGGCACGCCGTTAATGATCACTTTCCATCCTTCCTATTTACTACGTAATGACACCCTAAAGACGAAGAGAATGGTCTGGGAAGACATGATGTCTGTTATGGAAAAAATTGGTATGCCGATATCCGACAAGCAGCAGCAATTCTTCTTGCAGAAGTAAGCATTGATTAATCAGTTATTGATTTCATTGACTACAGGTAATCTTTACGGTTTAATATTTTCACTCTACTGAAAGCATTATCGCATCAACATACTACGTCATGATTCATACTAAAAAATTCATTAAAACAATACATACTAATTCTCACATTACTGATTCTGATAATAAATCACTTAATACCGAAAAAAACGAGGACAAGGATACTCGGACTATTAAGTTAATTACAAATGAGCATAAAGTGTTCTTTCCATTGGATGTTATTTTCTACTTAAGCCAGTTTATGGGGCTTAAGAATTTCTTGCTGTTTACGAGCGTGAATCGTTCTGGTTTAGATTGCAGAAAGAAATTGAATCAATATGGGATCAATATTGCCCTTTTTGAGTCAAAAAACATAAAGAAGCTTTTAAAGCATCCCAAGCTATCTACCGAAATTCAGCTTAAGGAATTGTCATACTTATATCCCAAAAAAGGGAAACAGAAGTTTAAGCACGCAATAGCCAATCAGTTATATCTTCGCCAGATAAAAATCCAAAGTTGTCTATGGAATACCCATTTGGGGATCACGCCTCAAAAGATTATACTTTTTAGCGATGTTGAAGAAAAAACGGAAAAAATGGTTCAACTTGAAACGATTATAAAGAATCTCAAAACCACAGGGCACTATAAATGTGATACGATTCCCCTATGTGAAGCTTTCTTAAACGGTTTAACAGAGGAAGAGGCTATTAAAGTCGCTACAGTAATGGAAAAATATCCCAATCATGATATAAATTACAAAATGGTCACTGAACTCAGTCACCTTTCAGAAGAAGCCATAGATCAGATCCTTATCAAAGGAGCATCTGTTTTCTGGAAGAATGTTAATCACTACACAATTAAGCTGATTAAAGAGTATTCCCCTGATCACGAAACAATTAAGGGTGCCGTTATTGCGCTTTGCTTGGGCGGCTTATGTCTAGCGGGCAGCACCTCTCAATACTGGCTTTCGGTACAGTACCCAGAATTGAATTCAGCATACTTCTACCCGCTCGCGTAAACTAAATAAAGTTGTGTCCTTGACGTTGTGGGCATTCAACGTATTATAATTATGGGTAGCTTCGGGAGTATACCTGACACAATTAAGCCAAATCTTATTTCACATGGATAATAAAGACCAGATGACGCAAAAGAAGCCGGATTGGCTGCGCGCAAAACTACCCTCTAGCCCGGAATACAAGTCTGTCAGAAAACTCGTTGATGATAATGAGCTGCATACCGTTTGCCAAAGTGCTCAGTGCCCAAATATGGGAGAGTGTTGGTCTCGCGGAACCGCAACCGTGATGATTTTAGGGAACGTGTGTACCCGCTCTTGTACTTTTTGTGCCATTCAGACAGGTCGGCCAGGGACCGTAGACATCGGAGAGCCAGCCAGAGTCGCAGACGCAGTTGCAAAAATGGGGCTTAAGCACACCGTTGTTACCTCTGTTGCACGTGACGATTTAAAAGACGGTGGAGCTTCTATATGGGCTGCTACGATACGCGCGATTCGTTTTCGCTGCCCGAACACCGCAGTGGAAGTGTTGATTCCAGACTTCCAGGGCAAATCGGAGCAGATGGATATCGTTCTTGCCGCAAAGCCTGACATTTTAAACCACAACATGGAAACGGTAAAGCGTTTGCAGAGGCCCATTCGGAAAACAGCTACCTATGATAGAACCCTGTGGGTACTTGATTACGCCAAGAAAAAGGGCTTTGTGACCAAATCTGGCATTATGTTGGGCATGGGGGAACAGAAAGAAGAAATCGCAGAAACTTTGCGGGACTTGCGTAGTATTGGCGTAGATATCATTACCATTGGCCAATATTTGCGCCCTTCGGAAAAGCATACCCCGATTGATCGCTGGGTGACGCCAGAAGAGTTTAATGAATGGAAGGAGTATGGCCTTTCCATTGGAATTGGTGTGATTGAGTCTGGCCCGTTGGTGCGTTCCTCATATCACGCGGAAGAACAATCTGAAGCTTATGGGCTGACAGGATCTCGTGTGCGTACAGATCAGGCTATATAGACCCCTTTTTATTTTTTTATTATCGATTCTATTGTATTATTTAACGACAATTACTACCTATGGATTCTTTTCCTAACTCCAAGCGTGTCTATATAGAAGGCAGCAGGCCTGATATAAAAGTCCCTATGCGGGAGATTTCCCTCTCCCCTACTCACCATGCCAACGGCACTGTTGAAGAAAATGAGCCGTTGCGCGTATACGATACCGCTGGACCTTGGGGTGATGAGGATTATGAAGGCGATGTGACTAAGGGCTTACCCGAGTTACGGAAAACATGGGTTCAGGAACGTCAGGATGTTGAGGAGTATGAGGGGCGTGAGATTAAACCACTTGATGATGGGTATTTGTCCGACAAGCATAGAGAGCACGCGATTGAGAAGAATAAGCTGCAGACGTTTACAGGTCATGAGCCTAGAAAGTTCATGCGGGCCAAGGGTGGCAAAGCAGTTACTCAGCTAGAATACGCCAGGCGTGGGGTGATTACTCCGGAGATGGAGTTTGTGGCGATTCGAGAAAACATGCGTTTACAAAATGCGCGCGAAGCATTGGAGATGAACCCGGCAGCGGCTCAGAACGATTTACGCATTCAACATGTCGGACAGTCCTTCGGAGCAAGTATACCGAAAATAATTACGCCAGAGTTTGTGCGTGATGAGATTGCAAGAGGTCGTGCGATCATTCCTTGTAACATTAACCACCGTGAACTAGAGCCCATGATTATTGGGCGCAATTTCTTGGTAAAGATTAACGCTAATATTGGGAACTCAGCCATTACTTCCTCCATTGAAGAAGAAGTTGAAAAACTACGCTGGGCGGTGCGCTGGGGAGCAGACACCGTAATGGATCTCTCTACGGGCAAGAATATTCACCAGACCAGAGAGTGGATTATTCGTAACTCCCCTGTGCCAATCGGTACAGTACCGATTTACCAAGCCCTTGAAAAGGTAAACGGTAAGGTAGAAGACCTGAATTGGGAGATTTTTAGAGACACGTTAATCGAACAAGCTGAGCAAGGCGTAGATTACTTTACGATTCATGCCGGCGTACTCTTACGCTATATCCCTTTAACGGCTAAGCGGATGACGGGGATTGTTTCCCGTGGTGGGTCTATCATGGCCAAGTGGTGCCTGACGTACCACCAGGAGAATTTCCTCTATACCCATTGGGATGAGATTTGTGAGATTATGCGCGCGTATGATATTTCGTTCTCAATTGGCGATGGCCTAAGGCCTGGCTCGATCGCGGATGCTAATGACGCGGCGCAATTCGGAGAACTCAAAACCCAAGGCGAGTTGACCAGACGCGCCTGGGAGCTCGGTGTCCAAGTGATGAACGAAGGGCCGGGACACATCCCCATGCACATGATCCAAGAGAACATGGAGAAGCAGCTTAAATGGTGTGATGAAGCACCTTTCTATACGCTGGGGCCATTAACAACAGACATTGCACCTGGGTATGACCATATTACGAGCGGTATAGGAGCAGCTTTGATCGGATGGTACGGTTGCGCGCTTCTATGTTATGTGACACCCAAAGAGCACCTTGGATTGCCGGACAAGAATGATGTGCGTGACGGCGTGATCACTTACAAAATTGCGGCCCACGTGGCAGACCTTGCTAAAGGGCACCCCGCGGCACAGTATAGAGACAATGCCCTTTCTAAAGCACGCTTTGAGTTTCGTTGGGAAGACCAGTTTAACCTTTCCTTGGATCCGGAACGAGCAAGAGAGTTTCATGACGCTACCCTCCCCCAGGAGAAAGCGAAAACAGCTCACTTCTGCTCGATGTGCGGACCCAACTTTTGCTCCATGAAAATATCCGAAGACGTGCGTAAGTTCGCAGAGTCCGGCATGGAAGAGAAGGCCAAGGAGTTTGTCGAACAAGGAAGCGCACTGTATACGTAGGCGTTAATATCTATTCAATAAGATGGCGATATACTGCTGCAACCCGTTGTTACTATTCCCGCAAGAGAAATGTGGTTATATGAAAATGAGGCTGCCAATCGTTCCGTTGATCGAGGCCTTAAAGAGGCTGGCGAGGGCAAGGCTAAATACTTGGGCTCCTTTGCAAAATACGCAAAAGACTAATATAGCCACCACATGGATTTCAAATTGCTTTTTAATCCTGAAGCAGAATCCCAGCTTGGCGAGATCCTCAACAATAAATCCGATATAGGGCGTGCGAAACAAGTTAAAAAGGCGTTGCACCTTATTGAAACAAACCTGAAGCAGCCTTCTTTACAGGTACATATATTTGAGTCTAAAAAAGACCCAAATGGAGAAAAGTATGTGAGGCTTACGCCCAAAATAAAACACCTGGTGCTTACCGTATTTTCTTTTATTTTGGCCCAGATGAAACAATAAAAAGCAAACGGATACCGGTTATTACTATTATCGCCATAACACCGCATCCGTAGCAATTACTAAACGGGTACGGGTAGCGCTCTGGGGTCGAGAGACGCATGCTTTTGAATCATGACTGTCTTATTTCCATATTGCCATAGGGGATAAACGAGCTATACTTGTTTTTTTTCTAAATGCTATGAGTAAGAAACGAGTAAAAAAGGCCACGGAGAGCAATACGGTTCAGTCGAATTATAGGAATCGCACGAAAAAGAATAATACCCCATTCAATCAGAAGGGAATTTCTGTTGTTCAAAAAAAGGGAAATAGCAACGTTACAGCAAAAACCTCAAAAATCGAGCCAGAACACACTAGCTTATTTACGCGCAGTGCTTGGGCGGGTTATAAAGTAGTCGATTTCTTACTGCCGGTACCTTCATTTTTGTTTGATGGATTTAATATATATGGAAAGTATTTGGTGGGATTAAACACTCGGGACGTGAAAGATCTTACAGCCCAAACCGTCTGGAAGAACTTGAAGTGCCTCTCACTGAGCAAAGCGTTTGAGACAGGGAAAAGCGTTTTGTGGCATTCAAAGAACCTGGCCTTTATTGCGGGCGTTTCTGCGCTAAACTTCTATGTAGCTTATGCATTGATGGGGTCTTTAGATGAATCCTTTTCAACATTATCAAATACAATCCACTCAACAGGCCTAACTGCCGAGCTTTTTGATGCCGCCTATTGGCCCGTGATGACCGCATTAGGTGCGTTTGTAGGAAGTCAAGTGACAGCTTCAACCTTCAGCACCGTTTTTGAGCATATATTCTCTACCGAGATGGAAATTGACTTAACCAAAGAGTGGATTGATTCCGGCGCTTGTTACGGGATGAAGTATATTGATATAAAGAAAAAGGGGAAAGTGAATGCGCCACATATTCTTTCTGCCGACATTAAGAGCTGGGCTGGTCAGATAGGTTCAATGTTGGCTGAGTGGATTAAAACATGTGCTTCATTCGCACTTGCCGCTAAAACAATTACAAACATTTTGGGTTTTGATATTATAAAGAAATGTATAGGGATACTCCTTCTTGTAAAACTTGCGGTCGCGACATGTAATTATTTTATTCAACTGTATTTTGAACGAGGGGCACGCATACATGATCAGTTGCATGGGAAGTTTCATGATGTGGATAGGTCAGCAGAATCTATTCTACTAAAGCAAGGTCAGCAATATGAGATTGGTATTCTATCGGGATTGTTTGATAGACTACTTAGTCTCAATATTAAGTTTGCCGGGGTGTGCCTGATTAAAAATCTCATCACAACGATCTTCAGTGTCGGCGGTTTTGCCTTGGGGATATATTTATGCAAAGAAAAATTGATTGGCGGTCTCATAAAAGGTGCAACGGCTGAACTTGTAGCTAAACGTGTTTATGATCTGTTTAATTTTGTCTGTTGGAAAGAGGCGAACTCTAAATGGATAACTGCAAGCAAAGTGGACATAGATCGCGTAGAAAGGCTTGTGGAATACATAAAAGCATGGGAACAGAAACAACTCGACAAAGGCAAAAATTTTAAGACTCAGGTGACTCAAGAAATAAAATTTGAATTTGACGGCACGATTGGGAAGATAGATGCTGAAGGGCATTTTGCAAAAGGGAAAATAAGCCTGAAAGCCGGGGATATCTGCCAATTGAGCGGAAAATCCGGTGAAGGAAAATCCACTAGCATACGGGCATTCGCTGGCCTTTACCCAGCTGTTAGCGGTCAGATGACTACGCATGAAAACATGTATTTTATTCCTCAAACCTCTTATATACCCAGAGGTAAAATAAGCTTGCTGGATATTATTCAGTACCCTGAAATCGGATCTGTTAACAAAGAGAAAAAAGAACAAATCGTTGGATTGCTCAAAAAATTTGGATTTGATGATAAACGATTTATTGACCATATCGACGACAAGGAAACGGATTGGTCCGGCGTGCTCAGTGGCGGAGAGCGCCAACGATTAGCGTTAATCGCCGCGATCTTGTGCCTTCTAGAGAAGCCTGGAATGCTGATTCTAGATGAAGCCACTTCTGCTATTGATCAAACAACGAAACTCATGATCGAGAAATACATGAAAGATAATTTACAGAAGAGTATTATCCTTTTCGTAGACCATAATCATAGCGGAAACTTTGCGAATAAAGTTATTCCGATAAATGATCTAAGCGCAGCGTACTCTTTAAATAAAGAGTAAAGCCCTACTCTACCTTTTCTTTCTGTGGTTTTGAAAAATGCCCCTCACGATAGTGGATCAGGAATGAGGCGAAGTATGTGCAAATTACAAAAGAAATACTGCTGACCATAGCAATAGCGGCAAACTGGTACATACTCGTCATATAGTCATATAACCGATACAGAATACCTAGTGTTGTTATAGCACCCACAATGTAGGAGGAGAGTTTATAGTCTAGTATACGCGCTTCGTCTTTCTGTGACTCTGGATTAAGCGCTTCATCCGTCTCTTGTGATTCTAGATCAATCCTTCCCTCGCCCCTATTGTTGTCTTCGATGATACCAAGCTCACGAAGGCACAACCATTTTTCAACTGTAAAACGTGCCTGCTTCATAATCGGATCTTTAGAAAAAGCATTAGCCAGCTCTGAGTTACTAACGTACTCAACGACTCGATTAAATAAACGATTAAGAGACCTTATGGGATTCTCCTGGCAAAATGCGATCAATTGAATGCAAGCGTCTTGATGTGGTAAGTTGAAGTTCATCAGAATAATAAGGGTTTGGGTATTCAGGACATCTATGATGTCGGAATAAACAATGGCAAAAGCAAAATTGCAAATCAAACATTATTGAAATTTTACTTTTATTTATCAATGGTTAGCATATGATGAAAGAAATTATAACAGTGACTCGATGAAAGCTAAATTTCAAAAAAAATGTTTTTCTTTCGTGTTTAAGCCAACAGGCTGGCAGGTAAAGCTAATCCTTGCATTGCTTGTCGTGGCAGGTGCCACGCTTTATATTCTGGGGTATATTGACCCCGCGATTGCCTATCTGGATTCAGAAAGATTGACCTTTCACATAGGCTATTATGAAGTGAGCGTATATGGAATACTCCAACGCCTAGGGCTCATTATTCTTACGCTTTGGCTGACGCATTTTGTGTCTGTGTTTATCGATAGCAGACTACGAAAATTAAGGGTAAGAGCGGGCAACCGGGCGCTAATTGCAAAAGCTGTTCAAATATTACTGTACTGTATTGCGTTTCTCGTTGTCTTGAGGATTTTAAACCTGAATCTTTCTGCACTGGCCATTTTTGGTGGGGCACTCGGTATCGGTATCGGCTTTGGCTTACAGAAGATCGCTTCTAACTTTATCAGCGGGCTGATCCTTTTATTTGAATCATCTGTAGAAGAAGGGGCTATGATAGAGCTTCCTGACGGTACCGCAGGATATGTGCGCTATATTGGGGCACGCTATACACTCATTGAGCAGTTTGATAGTAAAGAAGTAATGGTTCCAAATGAGGAGTTCATAACAACCAGAGTCATTAATTGGACATACTCGAATAACCAGTCTCGTGCAGAAGTCTTGGTTGGGGTTTCTTATGGCTCCGATTTAGATCAAGTACGAGAGCTATTATTAGCAGCAGCGAAAGAGCACCCGATGTGTAGCTTGGCACCCGAGCCCAGGTGCTATTTGACTGAATTCGGGGACAGTTCTGTCAATTTCCGGTTGCTATTCTGGGTTGAAGATGTTCGTAAGGGTAGGCTTCAGCCCAGAAGTGATGTCATGTTCTCTATATGGAACAAATTCAAAGAGCATAATATACAAATTCCTTTCCCTCAAAGAGACATCCACATAATTAGAGACAAGGACGGTAGCGTAGATGAATAATCATATCATTTGGGCATTTGCATTTGATGAAAACGGGAATGCACGTCCTATCAAAGAGGATGAAGTTGCTAAGGAGGTGGAGGCAGAACATTTAACCTGGGTACACCTCGATGCTAGCAATCCGCGAACTAAAGGTTGGCTGGAAGAAGAAACTTCTTATCTTGACCCGTTTATCACAGACGCGCTTTTAGTGGATGAGACACGACCTCGGGTAACTGAGATTGAAGATGGCGCCATTATGATCTTTCGCGGTGTGAATTTAAACGCAAACGAAGACCCCGAAGACATGGTGTCTGTGCGCTTATGGGTAGACGATTGCCGTATTATTACCTTACAACGACGCGATGTGAAAGCATTGTCTGAAATGGTAGACAAACTGAAGTCCAGTAAACGCGGACCCAAGACTGCAGGCGACTTCATTTGTATGCTGGTAACACGTATGTTTGAGCACATGGAGCCCGTACTCGCAACCCTTGAAGAACGTGTTTATGAAATCGAAGAATGCCTTTTAGATAACCCGGACTACAGCCTACGGGAAGGTATTGTAGAGGTTCGAAAACAAGCAATTATGTTCCGGCGCTATATGGCTCCGCAACGAGATGCTATCACTCATTTATACTCCTCCGAAGTCTCATGGCTAGACACAGTCAACATACGCCACTTACAAGAAAATTATAACCGCATCATGCGATATGTGGAAGACCTGGATGCCGTTCGAGAACGTTGCCAGATCGTTCGAGACGAACTCGCAAACGTCCTTTCCGACCGTTTGAACAAGAACATGTATATCTTGTCTGTTATCGCTTCTATCTTCCTTCCCTTAACCTTCTTGACGGGTCTGTTTGGAATAAACGTTTCAGGCATCCCAGGTGCTTATAATAACAATGCATTTGTTATTATAACAGGAGCTATGGTTGCACTGACTCTGATACAAGTTGTTATATTCAAGAAACTTAAGTGGTTTTAGCGAATTTAGCTTTGATTGTCTTTCCTTGGCGGAGTATTATTCTCAACACACAACAAACCCATCATTAAGTTATGAATAAAAGCAATAATGGAAACAACTCATTTAAAAATTTTATTAACAAAATTCCTTCCCTTCTTACTAGAAAAGGAAGCAATAGTGGTAATGAAGGAAATTTGACACCCACTAACACAAAAGAAGATCTGGGTGAATTAGGCAACAAGGATTTCAAACATAACAACAGTTTTGAGCTCTATAAAAAGAAAAAGAATAAATCAGTAATCCTCGAAAAAGAAAAAAATATTGAAAAAAGAGAAATACTGGTAAACGAAAAGAAAAGCGAAGGCGAAGACGAGCCCCATCTCAAACTCGAAGTGCAACAGTGTGGTAAAATACTGTTGCAATGGAAAAACGATACAAGCACTTAACCTTAGAAAAACGACATATAATTCAACGCATGCTCCGTGAGAGAGCCAGCATGCGGGCAATTGCCCGCATGCTGGAAGTAACTGTCTCGACGATTAGCAGAGAAATCAATCGCAATAAATGCGCTGAAACAGACGAATACTCTTCCTGTCACGCGGAAAAGTTGCGGCTTGAAAGAAAACCCGCCCCGGGCTCAAAAATAGAACGCTCCAGGGATCTGCAAACACTGATCGAAGACATGCTTGCAATGGAAATGTCTCCGGACGCTATTGCCCATCGACTGAAGCAAGAAGGATCTTGCCATGCCATCAGCCACGAGTCCATCTATAAATGGATCTATGGCGTGGCTTACGAAAGAGCCCTCTATCGCTATCTCTACAGAAGAAAACGAAGGCGTGGAAGAAGACCTTGTCTGAAAGCTCCTCGTGAACGGATACCCGATCGGGTATC